>QHOR01000143.1:0-302 GCA_003219395.1 Verrucomicrobiota bacterium
GGAGTTGGCAGTATCAAGGTTGCCGGTTGGTTCATCGGCCAGAATGATGCGTGGATCGTTGGCCAGCGCCCGCGCGATAGCGACCCGTTGTTGTTCGCCTCCGGAGAGATGACGGCTCGGCCTCCGTAATTTGTCGCCTAAACCTACCGCTTCGAGCAGCACGGCAGCGCGTTCGCGCATCTCATTATCGGAGAGTTGCCCCAGTTTGCGCATTGGAATCATCACGTTCTCCTGCGCGGTGAAATCCTCCATCAAAAAATGGAATTGAAAGATGAAGCCAATGAACTTGCTGCGTTTATGCG
>QHOR01000143.1:327-7336 GCA_003219395.1 Verrucomicrobiota bacterium
ATGTAGAGCAACGAGCTTTTGCCGCATCCAGACGGACCGACAACGGCATGTACACTACCAGGCTCGATATCGAGTGAGACGCCTCGGAGCGCATGCACACGCTCCTCCTCTTCACCGAGATAACGCTCGATGCCTTCGCAGCTAAGACATATTTCTGAGTTCATCTTGAGCCGCGGATAGTAACCACCGGCGGCAACTCAGCAGCGCGACGCGCGGGCACATAACTAGCGATGAAAACCGCGAGGATCGCTAGCAACGTTCCAAATACATAGTGTCTCCAATCCCACGTCACCAAAAAATAATTCGTGTATAACAAACCTCGGAGACGAATGGGAATGTGCGAGACGCCCCACGTCATTAATGCACCCAGCAAACAGCCGAGCAACGATCCCGCCGCAGCGATTAGCGCGCCCTGCCATAGGAAAATGGCGGAGATGTCAATGCGTCGGTAACCCATTGAACGCAAAATCGCGATCTCCTTTATTTTCGCGAGCACCGACATCGTAAGGACATTAAAAATCCCAAAGCCGGCGAGCAGAATGATAAGAGAAACGGTAATCGCGACAGACATTCTCAGGGTCAGAAAAAGTTGCAGCGTACTTTCTTCACGGTCCTGCCAGCTCGTGGCATTATGCTGAAAGAGCGTTTCGAAACGGCTGGCCAAAGCGGGCGCACGGTTGGGATTTCGCAGTTTGTATATGATCATCGTTGCACCAGACGGCTGTTGCAGAAGTGCCTGTGCGACTCTGGCGTGTGAATAAACGCGCGTGGAATCGATCGAGCCGATGCCTGCACGAGCAATTGCTGCAACAGTGAACCGCCAGTATTCACCGTTGGGGGCAAGCAATTGCACGGTGTCGCCAACACTAGCCTGAAGTAGCTCTGCCAGGCGCGATCCGATGATGATAGCACTCGTGTTGTTTCGAAAATCATCAAAATTGCCGTCAATCAGCTGGTGGAGAATATCTGTCGTTTGCGCGTGCAGACCGGGATCGATGCCGTAAAGATCGACCGTAGCGTTTTCAAATCCCGCACGCGCGCTCACCGTGCCGCGCAAAACCGGGGAGCAGGAAACCACATTGGAAAATTGCCTGCTCACCCGCATGATTTCGTTGGCATTGGTGATGCCTTCAAAATAGAGACGATGGCTCGCAGCCCCCTTGGAGTTTTTGCCCGAAACCATGAGCGGTTCGTAGCGTGGGCGAAAACGCGATCGGATGACGAGGGCGCCATTGCTACCAATGGTTGAATCAATGAAATAGCGCGCGAAGCCCTGGGTCTGCGCCTGCGTGCAGATAAAAATCGCCACTCCAAAAACGACACCGCTAAGGCTCAGAAGCAATGCCCGCTTGCGATGCGTCAAAAAACGCAGGGCAATGTACAGTGTCGGGGTCACGATTCCCTCGGCTTCGGCGGGGGATTGACCATCCGTTGCCGCACTGCTTCGCCGGAGTGGAATTTGTCCTGGTCCGCAACGATCACATGGTTGCCTTCGGTCAGGCCGCTTGTCACTTCTGTAAAATCCAGAGTTCGGAAACCAACGGCTACGGTACGAGGTTCCACTATCCCATGTTTCACCACCAACGCTTGATCGACGAGCAGGGCGCGGGTTGGCACCAAAAGCGCATTTTGATGCGTGCCGGTAATGATGTTCATCTCGCCGGTCATTCCAACCATCAAATTGTCTGGCGGATTTTCCATCTCCAGCACAACTGTGTAGCGCTGCGTCGTTGGATCGGCCGCAGGCTGAACGGATGAAACACGCGCAGTGAAAGTCTTCATGCGATAGGCATACAGCTGCAATTTTGCCTTCATCCCCGGCTTTACTTCGCCCACGTCTTCCTCATTTACCTCGCCGCGGACGTAATTCTTGTGCGATGAGACGGTGAAAAGCTCGTTGCCGTCTGAAACCAATTCTCCATCGATGGTTTGGACGTTAGTCAGAACGCCGTCGATGGGCGCGCGGACCTCTGAGTTTTTCATCTGGGCCTCTAGCTTTTTCATTGTTTCTCCCAGTGAATTGAGATTTCGATCGCGCTCAATCCGTTCCGCTTCCACTGCGCCGCGCAGTCGGTTCGCTTCGCTTTTTGCCTTCTGATATTCGACTGCGGGCACATTGCCTGAGCCGACGACCTTTTCGAGCCGCTGTAGATTGTCTTCAGCTGCCTTGAGCAACTCCGAAGAGGGAAGGGGCAGAGCGGCGCGGTCGATCGCCGCCTGCAAATCGGCTCGAGCTTGCTTCAGTTCTCGCGATGTTTCCTCGTCGGCGATGGTGGCCAGCAACTGTCCCTTCTCGACGCTCCTGCCGATGGCGCCTCGACCGGCCGAGAAAGCTTCCGCCAAGCGAATGAACCCGTCATTTTGCGCTCGGACCCGCACCACAAACGCCGGCTCGATCCGCACTGTTCCATAAACGGCAGAGATAGCGGTACCGCGGTGAACCGTGGTCACTTCTGCCACAGGCATCACCAGATAATATGTCAGCGCAAAGACAAGCACGAGTGCTGCTCCGCCGCCCCACAAAACGCTTTTTGATTCAGGCAGTTTCAATTCGGAGAAATAGTGTGGTGTTCGGGATGCTTCTTTGCAATAGACTGGTGACCTGGGTTTTTTATCCTGATCTCCGCTTCGTGGCAGCGCTTCAGAATGTTATCTCCAAGACACCGCGGCGGAAACGCTCGTTCGATCAGCGAAGGAGAATAAACAGCACCGGACGATGTGCCGACTTAGTGCCGAGCGGTTATTACATCGGCTCTTTCGCAGCTAGCGCGAGCCGGTATTGTCGTCAAAAAATTGAAAATAGCGTCCCGTAGCGCGGTCCCATTCGGCCATGGCGAGATTGTGCTGATAAATTGCATCTAACAATCCGCTCTTGGTCTCCAGAAAGAAATTTTGAGTAACCCGGTATTCGAGTGGAGACGCCAGACCGCTGGCAAGATTTTGCTGTACCGCGCGCGCACTTTCCTCGGCGGAAGCTGTTGCGGACGCGAGCGATTTTTCGCGAACCTCGGTTTCTTTAAGCTCGTTGGCGATGCGCGAAAGCTCGCGAGGGATATTGATCTCCAACTTCCGGCACGTCAGTTCGTTTATCTCTCGGGCCGAACGAGCTCTAAGAACCGCGCCGCCTACTTTGCCGTTATCAACAACGCGCCAGGTGTATGTCGCCTTCTCCCGGATCTCCGACCCGATAAAATCCTGTGTCTTGCTTGTCGATCCTTCGCGATGAATCCCTGTGACCGGGACGTACTCGCCCGGAAGGCTTCCGATTATGGTGGGATAATAATCGGCCTCAATGATTCGCTGATCCTCGTTGGCGGCGCGCATAAACAAGCGCGCGAGTTTAAGATCAGCTCTCCTCTGAAGTGCCGCCGCTGTTTCGGAATCGACATCGACACGCTTGGGGATGGATTGCAATTCGCCTTCAGGCTCGGGCAGGGGGGCCTTTGCAGGATCGATCGCCATCGCTTCCGCCAATTGCAGTTGAGCGCCCAAGTAGGCGCGATGCGCGCTTTGAATTTGGGCCTGTAATTCAGATGCCTGCACAGTTGCGCTCGTTAGGGTGCTCTTATCAGCCAGCCCGGCATCGAAGCGGGTCTTTTGAGTCGCCACGTTTTCTTCCAGCCTTTGTTGTTGCTCTCCGCGAATAGATTCCAGGGAGTGATTGTAGAGAGCGGCGTAAAACGCCAGGCGCGCCGCGTGCAGTTGCTCCACGACGGCAACGTTTAGTTGCTGTTGTGCGATCAAGACTTCGACGTCTCCACGCCGCAGCGACGCTGGCAGGCCCGCGTTGAACAGGGTTTGGCTCAAGACGCCGCGTCCCACGGCAAATCCTTTTACTCCGCTTTCACCGGCTCGATGACCGGCCTGAACGCCTGCTGGCAGGCCCAGTTCAGCGTCAGGCAAGGCGACGGAACGAAAGACCAGCCGTTTTCCCGCGGCTTGTTCAAGGCCTGATTTTGCCTCCTGGATGTTCGGGTTTCTCTCCAGCGTTCTTTGCAGAACAGTTTGCAGAGTGACCGCGTGAGTGGCGTGTGCGAAACAAAATATCAGAACAATGGTGAAGCCGGTTAGCGCTGAAACGCATCGATGGCGTCCGGACATGTATTCTGGGGAGCACAGGCTGTCAGCGTGTCCTTTTCGACAGCCTGCCGAAAAGCTCACCGAAGATCCATGGTGATGAATTCTTGTACAGCGTGCGGAAGTCGTCGGCAAGCTGCCGACGACTACAGGCTGGCAGCCTGTGCTCCCCAGACGCAGAAATCGTTGGTTCATCGTCGACCTAACCTTTCCGGCGGGCGCACGAGGTCGGCAGCTTGAGCGGCGCTGCGTTTTTCCTTGGTCGCACTCTCGATCTGGGATCCGAAATTAAGCGCTGCCGTCGAACTCGCGCAGGCATGTGCCAGCCGTGCAAGGGCCGCGTTGTGCAAATAAATTGCGCTTAGTCGCGTAGTGCGGGTCCCGGTGACGTCGGATGCCGCTTGCAGGATGTCAAGTTGTGTTCCCAATCCGGCAGCAAAGTTGCTTTTGGCGATGTCGAGGGCTTGATCTGCAGCCTGAACATTGGTTGTTTCGATTTCAAGCACGCGGTCAGCTTGTTGGAGATCAAAAAACGCGCTGCGCACTTCCGAGGAAACAGCGCGCCGAGCCGCCGCCAATGCTTTCACAGCTGCTTCGCGCCGGGCCCGTGTGGCTTGCATCCGCCCTTTGGTGGCAAATCCATCAAAGATATTCCACGTCGCGTTTATTCCCACCACTCCTCCGTAATTAAATTCCTGACCGACATCCGGATCGCGCTCGCTGTAAACTTCGTAGCCCGAAAAAGCCCGGACATGTGGCCGCATCGCGCTTCGATCGAGGAGGTACTGCTGGTCTTCGATCTCGATGTCCTTTTGCCGGGCTTTGAGGACCGGCCGATTTGCGTCGGCGCGCGCGAGGCAATCGTTCAGATCGGGGTGATTCGCTTGATATTGTAATTCCCCTGAAATTTCAAATGGAGCTGTCTCGCCACGGGGACGGACCTCAAAGCCGAAAAGGTCGCCAAGTCGGAGGTAGGAATTTTTCAATTGTGTCTGCGCGTTCAAAAGTTCTGGCTGCTCGTTAGCCAGAGCCACTTCAGCGCGCTGAACATTCAAATTTCCAACGATGCCGGCGCTAAAGCTTTGCTGCTGGCTTTTGAGTTCCTCCTCCAGGACTCTCACCGAATTTTGCCGCACACCGATCTTGGCCCGATTCAGGAGAAGTTCGTTAAACGCGATCCGCACATCCATTGCCACTCGGCTGGCGGTCTCTTGTAATTCATACTTCTGCTTCTCGATATTTAACCGGGCAATAGCGACCTGACTCGTTACTGCTCCGCCAGTGTACAGGTTTTGTTCAAGCTTCACGATGGCATTGTAATCTTCATCGCGGAGCCTGGTCTCGGTCTGCTGCTGTCGTTTGTCCACCAGGCCCGTCGAGCTTAAGGACGGGAGATATCCGGAGCGCGCTTCGATCCAGCCGCCCTGTGCACCTTGTATTTTCTTCCGCGCAATTTCGATTTCTGGATTGTGCGCCTGGGCGACTGCGACCGCTTCTTCGATGGTGTAAATGGGAACCCCGAATGCGTGCAACGACCCGAATAAAGCAGCGATCAGCGTGGTGATGGCTGCAAATTTCAAACGCATTTCGTCTATCTCCTTGCAAGGGCCTCCCTTGCACCAGGAATGCCCGTGACTTTTCCCCTTATATCAGTTCTTGCAAGCTGGCGATATATCGGACACATTCCGCGCTGATAATATTTGGGCTACTTGCAGGCGCAGCCGATCGTCCTAGGACGGCCTAACTTGTGTCTTGCTCCGAATAAATTAATTCAGGTAGTCTTTCACCTTTAACACTTTAGAAATGAGAAAAATAAGAATTGCCATTGTGGGCGTCGGAAACTGCGCCAGCTCGCTTGTCCAGGGAATCAATTTTTATGACTCCTCTTCTGCCAATGGCTCTGCCATCGGGCTGATGCACCGGGAGATCGGCTTGTACCGGCCAAGCGATATCGAGATTGTCGCTGCTTTTGATATCGACCGCCGTAAAGTCGGTCTCGACGTCAGCAAAGCGATTTTCTCCCCGCCCAATTGCACAAAGGCCTTCTGCGAGAAAATCAAGCTCACTGGCGCGATCGTGAAGATGGGCTGTGTTCTCGATGGCTACCCTCCGCATATGCGCGACGAGGATCCGTTGCGAACATTCCTCCCGCTGGAGAAGGAATCCACGCGCGAACAAATCATCGACGAATTGAAGGATTCTTCCGCTGAAATAATGGTGAACTATCTCCCCGTCGGCTCGGAAGAAGCTACCCGCTTTTACGCTGGTTGTGCGCTGGAGGCGGGGCTCGGGTTCGTTAATAACATTCCCGTATTTATCGCCAGCGATCCAAAGTGGGCCAGACGATTTGCGGATAAGAATCTGCCCATCATCGGAGACGACATTAAAGCGCAGATGGGCGCGACGATTGTGCACCGAATGATGGTCGATCTTTTCCGGAAGCGCGGCGTGAAACTCGTTCGTACTTATCAACTAAATACCGGTGGTAATACTGATTTTCTAAACATGCTCAATCGCACCCGGCTGGCATCGAAGAAAACCTCCAAGACTGAAGCCGTACAATCGGTGATTGGTGAACGCCTGGCGGACGAAAATATTCATATCGGCCCGAGCGATTACGTGCCCTGGCAGCTCGACAATAAGATTGCCTTTATCCGTGTGGAAGGCCGGCTCTTCGGCGATGTGCCGATGGAAATGGATGTGAAACTTTCGGTCGAAGATTCGCCGAACTCCGCCGGCGTGGCCATCGATGCCATCCGTTGCTGCAAGCTCGCGCTCGATCGCGGAATAGGTGGTGTGTTGCATTCACCCTCTGCCTTTTTTTCGAAGCATCCGCCGGTTCAAATGACCGACGACGAAGCGTACCGCTGCGTGGAGCAATTCATTCGCGGCGAACGCGAGAGCTGATCGGCATTTAACGCAGTGAGTAGGT
>QHOR01000144.1 GCA_003219395.1 Verrucomicrobiota bacterium
ATGCAAGTAAAAGAATATCGCCTGCCGACAGGCGAAAAGATTCGTCAGCACATTTCTGATTCCCCTACGCTTCCACCTACCATAGCAGTTCGCGCGTTTTGGAGATTCGATAAAGAACAAAGACTGCGTGACATTGAGATCAGACGCCAGAAGATCGAGTCTGAGCGAACAAGATGAGTTGGATAAGATAAAACTGCTCAATCAATAAATGCTGCCAAGCGCTGGTGCATAGATTCAGCAGGAGCTATGGCACGAGCGGTCCAGACTGAACATGGCGGGGCGTTTTACCATGTGATGGCGCGTGGGGAACCGACGAGACCGGATTTTGCGCGCGCGAGCCAAACGATCAGCCTGGGCGCTAAATGCAACGTGATTTCTTCACGAGATTTTGAAATAGCGAGGCACCTATATTGGCGGCTGTGAAGACCACAAAAAAGTTCATTACCCCAATTTTCCAACCGTAGAAAAAAAAGGCAGCAACGATGGTGGCTAAGGAAAGAATGCTTAGAAAGACCTGAATTCCTTGCACCAATAGCCCTCCGCGAAACGAGGTGGCGAAGCCAGTGATGAGCGCAGCCGTGAAGGACGACATCAAGAAAAACCAGATCGGGATTGTTATCACAAGCTTTCGGTTTCCTTACCGGTCCGAAGGCTTTCCTGCCTATACAAGAAAAGCCGGGCAGGTTTCACCCTGCCCGGTGACTCAATGTTCTGCTCCAGGCCTAAGGCCGTACCGACTAAATCTTTAAGAAGCGCCGAGCCATACCGAGCGCACCAAGCGCGGCACCGAGTAACATCGCAGTCGTTCCACCGTCGGGAACTGCTGGAACGCCTGGTCCAAAGAGCGTCCACCCCGAAAGAGCATACCCGCCAACCAAGGCCGGAATCCTGATGTTGCCGCTCACATCTCCGATGTACCAAACTTCAGATCTGGAATTTGGGCCGCTGTAGTTCGCGAACAAGTACGTATACAATCCGCCACCGCCAACATTTATTTGATTACCGATACCGTCTACATGACCAGCCGACACAGCCTGAGGCAACGTGCCAAACGCGTTGGTTAATCGGGAGTAGGCTTGTCCATTGTATGTCTCAATGGTACCCAGAGCCATGCTAGCCAAATGGTTCACATAAGATAGTCGGTCAGACCCGCAAAATTTCACGGACCCGAAGTCACGCGTGTCGCCGATGTCAAACACGGTAACTGCATTTACACTGTTGCTGAATATGAGGAATGCGCCGGCAACAGCAGTACAAAGGAGCGCGATCTTACTTTTTGGAGTGATGTTTATTTTCATGGGAGTGCGTTAAAAACAGCACACGCCATGCCAAGTCCGTGAAATCAATAATTATTGGCGTTATCCGGCTATCAGACAGATACTTGCCATAGAATAGAATTCCTTGAATCAGGCCTTGTCTTATTCACAGTTGTTAAGCACTCCAACGAAAATCCAGCATCTCTAATCATAACAACACACAACTGCCACAAACAGAAGAAACTATAACAGCGGTTTTAAAGCGTCAGGATTTCCGACGGCGACGCCAACGGCTATCGCGACAGGAGCGCTTAATCTGGATTGAGAAGAGTTTTGCCAGCCACGCGCATGGATCTGGCACCCAGTGCTTGGCAGGCGGCGCCAAGGATCTTTAACAGCGAGACTTGGGCTGGAGGTCGAACTTGCAACAAAGCAGAAGGACATGCTGTGAAAGGCACGGATTGCTCGGCAATTTGCGCTGCAAAACACCGATGAGTCGTCAGTGAACTGCTGATCGAGTAAGACGGGGATCTCGAGCTATGTTTCAGATTTACTCAGCGGTGTCGATGGCAAGCTTTCATCTCTTGTTTCCCTTTGCACGACGAAAACCGCTTTCCGCACTGCAATGCTCGCCAAGAATCCAGATTGGATGTGGAACGTCTATCTCGGCTCTTCTCCTCTGCCGTAATTGCCTTCTAGGGGCATGGGCTCGCTCCATGGCGGCACAGGCTTTTGAGTATCGTAGTACGGGTAGCTTGCTCGTGGCGCTTGATACGTTGAGACACCAAACCATACAAAGAAGACGAAGCCCACTACCACGATCATGGCTGCCAGTTTCTCGCCATGAGCCAAGGAACTGGGCCGCGGACGTTGCGAGATTACGTCGCATCTCCACAAGCCGGGGTGACGATAAATCTGTTGCCGCAGCTCAGCATAGGTGCTCCACAGCGATGGCTCCCGGTAAATCTGTTCCTGCAGCTCAGTGTAAGATTGCCTTTCCTGAGAAGCGGCGATTGGGTCGGGGAAGCTCCCCATACTTAGTTCTACGTGAACTGGAGACTGAAAGTTCCGAAAACTTTACAGAAGTCGTCGAATTCGCCGCCTTTTTCACCAGGCTAACCGAAAACGTAGTGCCTTGCTCTCGACGCGACGGTGACGTGGGAGCAGAGGACCAGACCTAAACGCACGAAATGCGAGAAACGCATTCGAAATTCGGCAGTCCTTGAGCCTGCCCGTGTGTCAGACGGTTGTTGGCTGCTCTCTGTGCTTTGCGCCAATGCGGAATCACGACGGCGTCGGGCGAGGATGTGGCGTAGGTCGAGACCTGGGAGTCGCTCTGGGCGGGGGAGTAGCTGACGGAGTGGGCGTTGGTGTAAGTGTAGCTGTGGGACTCGGGGTGGGTGTGGGGGTTGGGGTAACAGTAGCAGTAGGAGTAGGAGTAGGAGTAGACGTTGGCACCAGTTCCCAAGTATCATTGAAATATACGTTGTTATGCTGACCGCCGAAGAGAATTACTCGCTGTAATGCGCCGTCGTAGCTCATGCCAGCGCCTTCGCGCGCGGGTGGTGATTGCGCCGGGAACAGGCGTGTCCACGTGGCGGCAACCTGATCCCATAACCAGGTCGTGTTCTGGTCCACACCGCCACTTCCGCCTCCAAAGAGAACCACTCCTTCCAAAGCCGGATCGAAAGCGGCAGAAGCGGCATACACTAAAAGAGGTTGCACAGCCGGAGACTGCAGAGTCCACGTCGTGCCATCATAGGTCCAGGTGTTAGTCGGGTTAACATCAGCAAGGCCACCAAACATAACAACCTGTCCCGTGGAGGTATTTGTCGCAACGGCCGCTGAAGCCCGAGCAGAGGGAACAGTCGGTGGCGATAACTGCGCCCAGTCGGAGCCGTTCCACTGCCACATGGTAAGCTGATAGAATTGGCCGTCGAACCCACCATAAAGGTCAGCTCTGCCATTCGGGTCCGGAAACAACATCGGCCCGGTCACAGCCGGAGGATGAGTGTTAGGCGTGGCCTGCGTCCACTGCAGCGTCGACCCATCCCAAAGCCATGTGTCGCCCAGGTAATTCGTTCCATCGAACCCGCCGAAGAGCACTACCTTTTGAGCGACAGAGTCGTAGGTCATTTGGGCCGAAGCGCGGGCTGGAGGGGCAGGGTTTGTGGCGATCTGCACCCAGCTAGTGCCGTCGAAACTCCATGTGTCATTGAGATAGCCTGTGCCGTCGGATCCGCCGAACGCGATGATTTTCCCGCTGACTGGATCATAGGCCATTGCGAGATACGAACGCGCAGGGGGAGGATTGTTTGGAGAAAGCTCAATCCAATTTTGAAGACCAACAGGAGCAGCCCCTGCACTCACTGCACACGCGATCGAAATGCAGCAACAGCCAAGAATTATCGATGCATGCGAAAAGCGACGAACCTGAGAACATTCCATCAACCATGACTTAAGGCGCTCAACGTAGGTTTTGTCAAATCGATACCATGATGCACGCAGAGATGTGCCACAGGATCAGATCTGAATATTTACATTTGCGAATGAGATGCTTTGCGCGGACGACATGGTGCGCCTGCGCCGCTCTGAGTTTTTGCCTCGCCGAAGTAGCTCCGGCCATTTCAAAGGTCATGGAATGAGAGGCAGGGAAGAAGGGGACCAAATCTAAACATTTGACCAGGGTCATTGTAACTAGCCACGGAGAGGAAAATGGCACGACGCCTTTGCGCGTTGAATTCGAATTTTCTCGGTCCAAACGCGAAAGGTCGTCATCCTCAAGTAACGGGACGCACCTCACCGGCTCTCGGGTTCATGCATGTGGAAAGGCTTGCCAAAATGTTGAGGCGAAATTACAAGTCCCCGTTTTCGGAGGAAGATAATTGCTTAGAGAAGATTATGCATCCGAACACAGCTCGTTTTGGCCTGTTTGTCACAATCGCGGTTTTGACAGCCGCGAAAATTGCCGCGCAGCAACCGCCTTCCGATGCCGGTCCGCATGTACAGCCCAATGCGGGCGGCGAAGCAGCCGCCGTCAAGCGAGTGGTCGAAAGCATCATGCAGCCGTACTTGGCCCAAGAACAACGCAGCACCGGTAACCGCACGTGGAGGCGATCTCCTAATCTCGGAGCGATTGTCGCGGTTTCGCTGCACGGCCATCGCTATTTCTTCCCGTTTGGAAAAGCTACCAACGCGGGCGCTCCGTTCAGGCCCGACACTCTCGTGGAGATCGGCTCCTGCACCAAGACGTTCACCACCACGCTGTTCTCGCTGGCTGTCAATCGCAACCAAATCGTCCCTGAGGCTTCCGCTCAAAAATACATGCCGGAAGGGTACACGCTGCGGGCGCGACAATTGACGCCGTTGGAGCTGGCTGACTTTACATCGGGAATGCCCGACGATCCGACGAACTTGCCGCGCGGCCTCGAACAGAAAAATATCCAGCACTACACAGTGAAAGACTTTCTCACTTGGGCTTCGCAATACGAACCAAGGACCCAATTGCCTGCGCGTTACCGGTACTCAAACGCCGGCATCGGGCTGCTGAGTTACCTTGTCGCGAATGCGACCGGCAAAACCTGGGAAGATCAGGTGAATTCCGAAATCCTCCAGCCGCTAGGCATGGCTGACACCGCGTTGCGCCCCACGCCGGAACAGCAGGAGCGCCTGGCACAGGGACATGACCGCGCAGGCCGGGATGCGCCGCGCTGGCCGGTGTACGCATGGTACGCTGCCGGCGGATTGCGCTCGACCGCACATGACATGATCAGCTTTGGGGAGGGGAACCTTGGGCACGAGCAAGTGAATGGTAAACCTGTTTCCGCTGAGTTGATCGCGGCGATGCAGCTTGCGCAGAAACCGATCTACACCATGCCGAACGGATTCAACAAACAGGCGATGGCCTGGATAAACAACATGGGTGGAGGCAATCCAAACCTGCATCCAGTAATTGTTAAGAACGGAGGAACGTCAGGATTCGGCAGTGTGATTGCGATCAATCCCACCAAAGACGCGGCCATCTTTATCGGTATGAACCAAGTCGGAGCCAACCCTGCCGTGAAAGGGATTGAGATCCTGCGGCAGCTCCCGTAGCCGCAACATCATTTCGGGTATCAGTACCGAACGGGGTTATCTGTAGTAGGTGGCGTTGTTTGTATCGAAACCTGCGATGAGGCGAGCAACAGTTAGTTAACGTGGAGGTTTGCGATATCACAACACAACACGCCAGCGTCATAGCTTAAGTTGATCGACTCAGCGGGGCCAGCTAGGTACGACCATCTTCGCCCACACCCTGCTCGGTGAAGCAATAATAGAACAAACAACAGTCAGTCCTTGCTACCGACACAAATTATCCACTTACTACTTAGCGACTGCTACCTGCTGTCAATGCAACGGCAACGGCAATTTATCAGTTGATGAGAGGCGTGATTCCACGACAATAACACGGGGCTTGCCAATACAGCTATCGGCGCTTTCGCCGGCTTGTCCGTGAAGCTTGGCAAAATCTTGTTAGCTTGGCGAGCTGATTCACCGCAAGCTCGAATTGCCACATCCAATTCCAGAAACGCAATCAGCTTTCCGGCAGGTCATTCCGTGTGAGGGAAAGGATCGGACGATGATCGCGCTAAGGTAGCGTCGACATCGCTCACTACGGATGCCGCAGATACATGGTTAGACCGTTCATGTCGATAATTGCAGAGTTGGACACGAGCTCGCCGATTCCAAGGAGTTGAGCGGAAGGTTGCCCAGGTTTGTTAGAATGGACAAAGCTGAGATCAGCATCTCTGATCTCAAAATCACCAATCGTGAATTGCTTTACGTGCCCGCTATTTAACGCTGCCTTTGCTCCTCCGGAGCCTATCAGCACGCTTCTGGTGCGCTTCATTGGGATTCCGGCTTTTATCCCAATTGTTTTATCGGCGCACGTGGCGAGCGATCCCGTGTCAACGATGAGGGTCGACGGTGTGCCGTCGATGGAACAAGTCACTTCGAGACGATGGTCTGCGGTTAAACGCATGGGGACCTGCCTGAACCCATTGCTTTGCAGCATCGCCGCCAATTTATTGGTTGTCTCGATACGGGGTCCCCGGGGGGCGTAGTACAGTGCTGGATCAGCACAATCCAATACCGCGCCAATTCTGTGCATGTCATCCGATCCTAAAACGCCGTCCACATAGGGAATCGCGTCAACCAAAACTGGCAGGTCCTGGATCACGCAATTCCCCATGGCTAGCGTGTTCAGTTTTGCGATGCCAAAAAATTTTCTCGACGTCGATTTCAGTGGACTGGTGACTCGAAGAGAACTCTTTTGCTCAACAAGACCGAATTTCTTCAGACTGCCCCGCGCAATATTTGTTGTTGGGGTACCCGTATCGACCATTAACGAAGCGCTGACGCGGTTAACTTCGACATCAGCGACGAGATGTTTCGGTCCGTTCTTGTGCGCCTGTTGATTGTCGAGATTCTCCTGCCTAAGCTTCAGCATCCCGAAGCCTTCTTGTTTCAAAAGGTTGCCCACTGTCGAGTTATCAGCCGCGATATCCTTTGGAGTAGGCCTGGCCTCTGAGATAGTTGCAGCAGGGGGAGGCGACAGACTTGTCGATTCGTCCGGCGCTGGAGTCTCAGCCATTATCTGTTCGTGCACTGCGACTGCCATCACCATTAACGTTACGAACAGTTTTGTTGTCATTGTACCGAACGGTGTCCCGTTTGATTCGATTGTGT
>QHOR01000348.1:0-456 GCA_003219395.1 Verrucomicrobiota bacterium
AAAAAATTCTGCGTGAGTGTTACAAGGAGGTGTTGCTGGACGATCTCGAGTTGCTGCAAGAATTCTGTGCCACGCGCGTGGATGGCAAATTTCAGTCGGCCGCTGAAGCGCTGCGAGCGCTGCCGTTTCTTCCAAAGCAGGCCAGTCTCGCGCAGTTTCTCGAACAGACTCACGCCGCTCTTCTCCATCTCAACTGGAAGCAACAGGCCCTCGAACTTGTCAATGTCGCGCGTGAGTGGTCGCAACGTCTCGATGCCAAGTTTTCGCGCGCGCTTTTTTTGCGCTGGCTGGAAGAAACGGCGGCGACGGCAGAAAGCGCCCGCTCTGCCGCAGGCGATCATCCCTATGCGCGCGTGCAATTGCTCACAGTAGCACGCGCGCAAAATCAGGAATGGTCGCACTTGATTCTTGCTGGCTGGGACGAAGGGGCCTGGCCGCCCCCGGCCGACGCGGTGT
>QHOR01000348.1:463-2194 GCA_003219395.1 Verrucomicrobiota bacterium
GAGTTTGCACGCCCGGAAGAGATTCGCTCCTTCAATCGCAGCGTACAACAGCTCAACAAGCGCGCCGCGCGCCAGGGAAGCCAGGGCGAGGGCCACACCAGTGTGCGCGAAAATCACTCGCTCTATCTCGGCCCGGGCGAGCAACGCGCGATCGCATTGCGGCAATTCGATGCGCTCCTCGAATCGGTTTCCGAAGGCGTGACCGTTGCGGCCAGTCTGGTGCAGGAGGATGCGCCGGAACGCTTCTGGAACCCGAGTGAATGTTTTACCGAGCTTTATCTCAACACGCGGCGTGAACCGCTTACCCAAACGACGCTGAAAAATCTGCGACGCGCCACTGCCCTATTGCCGAAGCCTGCCAGGGTAGCGAGGGATGTGCAGCAAACCCTGATTGCGTTCAATACGCGTCGCGACCCATCTAAATCGGCCGGAGAATATGATTTCGCTTTGCGGCCGAACGAGTCGTATCGACCGGTGCCGACGCTGAGTGTAAGCGATCTCGAACGAATGGTTTCGTCGCCAGCGATTATTTGGATGAAGCGCTACCTTGGCGTGGAAGCGCCGGAGGACGTCGCGAATCCCTGGGCGGCGACGACCGGTAAATGGGTGCATCACTGGCTGGCGAACATTATCGAAGCCCCGGATCGACGGATTTTCTCGGCGTTTCCTTCTCTAAAAGAGATCGACAACCGCATCCGGCTTGCCGCGGACGAGCGCTGTGCGCAGCTTCGACATTTTTGCGACTTGTTAGGCAAAGTTGTTCCTGATTGGTGGCAGTCCGGCTGGCTGAATGCGCGCTATCTCGCCCGGCACCTCGGCGCCAAAATCGGGGGTGCCAAAGGATGGAAGTGGATCGCGACGGAGTTATCTGTCGGTCGCGAAGGGGCGGTGAAAATAGCCGATGGGGTTGAACTTGAGCTGCACGGCCAAATCGATCTGGTGCTCGCGCAAAATGACGCGGCCAGTTTCGCCGGACAAAAAATCTGGATTGTTGATTACAAAACCGGTTCGACCAGGGAACTGAAGTCTTCCGATCTGCACGACAATCTGGTTAGGGGCACAACGTTGCAACTGGGTCTTTACGCGTTAGCCATGCGCGAGCGCGGCGCCACCGAGGTGAGCGTGAGTATTATTTCGCTCCCAGTTAAAAACGTCGCTCCACAATTGTCCGTTGCCGATCTGGCACCGCATACGGACGTCTTTGCCGATCTTGCGCAGATGCAGCGAACCAAGGTGATATTCGTCCGGCTTTTGGTTACAGCGCGCCGTATCCGTCCGCGACATTGCAAATCGACAACGATATTTTGGAAGATAAATGGGCGCTGACGCATCCTGCGCTCGTCCTTGAGAAAGAGGAGTGGGAAACATCGTGAAGCCGCGCGACGAATCCGCGCGCGCTCGTTTTGCAAGCGAGCTGGACCGCAATTTTTCTGTAGTCGCGTCGGCGGGTTCAGGCAAAACCACTGCGATTACAAAGCGGATTTTGTCGATCGCTCATTCGCCAAACGCCGTGAAAATGCTGCCGTGTCTGGTCATCGTCACCTTCACCAACCGTGCCGCGGACGAAATGCAACAGCGCACGCGGCAGGCTCTGCTCCAGGAAAATTTGCTACCAGACGTGCAGACTGCATTTAATCGCGCGTTCTTCGGCACAATCCATTCCTTCTGCATGAAACTCCTGACCGATTTCGGTCATTTTCTCGGTTTGCCTGCACCGCTCGAGCTGGTCGA
>QHOR01000348.1:2212-2697 GCA_003219395.1 Verrucomicrobiota bacterium
GTTTTCGCAAAATCAGACGCGAATTGGGAGGTCGTTAAGCAAAAACGACCGCGCGATGCTTCTGCGTTTCGTGCAAGCGCACGACCGCAAGGAGTTGGCCCGACGCGCGCGCTCCGCTCTTTTGCAGGTGCCAGGACTGTCGCCCTGTCCGCCGCTCGATTTCGCTGAGATCTACTCACAATCGGATACGGGAAAGGGAAACGACAACATCAGTAAATCGCAGGCGGAATTGCGCCAGTGGGAGACACGTCACGCCGGGGATTGGGAGTACTTGCGCTGGCCGGTTTGTTTCACGGCGGCAAACGCCAGGTTTACTCAGCTCTGGCAGGAGAAATTTGCGCCTCTCCGAAAATGGATCTGCGAGGCGGCCACCTGCGTGGCCGCGGAAGTGCAACGTGATTATCTCGATTTTCGACTCGACCGCGGACTCGTCACCTACGGAGATCAAATCGCGCTTGCGGAAAAATTGCTGCAACATCCGGTCG
>QHOR01000348.1:2730-4736 GCA_003219395.1 Verrucomicrobiota bacterium
AGAAAGCTTTCGTGTCATGCTCGACGAGGCACAGGACACAGAGCCGCTGCAATTTTCGGTGCTGCTGGAAGCGACGCGGCCGACGGAAGCACAGGGACTTTGGCTGCAGGATCGACATTTAGGTCCGCGGCCCGGGTACTTCTGCATGGTCGGCGATTTCCAGCAATCGATTTACTGGCAGCGCGCGGACCTGAATTATTACCGAGCGGTTCATCAAGCGCTGATTGCCGACAAGCACGGCGAAAGCCTGGAGTTTGCTGTCACATTTCGGCTCGACCAGAAGCAGCTCGATTTCGTTAACGAAACTTTCCGTGAGATTTTGAACGACAAGGACGGACAGGTCCCTTTCGTCGAATTGCAACCGCGCCCGGAAATGCTTCCCGGGAAAGTCATTCGAGTGCCGCTTGTCGCGAAACAACTGCTGCCGTTAGGAAAAAAACTCAAAGACTACCAAAAGGCACGCTGCGAAGCGGAATATCTGGCGCAATGGATAAGGGATGCGGGATTGGAAAAACTTTCGGCCGATTCGTGGCGGGAAGTGGCAATCCTTTGTCCGCGCAAAGCCTGGCTGCAAACGATGGCCGCGGCATTACGTCGCGTCGGTTTGCCGGTGGCGATCCAATCGGAACGCGATGTCAAAGGCGACAGTCCGGCATACGCGTGGCTGACCGCGCTTCTTACGATCATGACCGACCCGCTCAATGCTTACGAAATCGTCGGCGTACTCCGCGAGATCTTCGGCGCATCCGATCACGATCTTGCCGTCTTTTCCGAAGGGCAGAAAACGAGATTTCGCATCGACGAGATTTTGTCGGCGACCGGAAAAATCTCGTCGGTTTTGCATACGCTCGCAGAAGTTCGCCAACGCGCGGAAGGTGTGGCGTTATTTGATGCCGTTACTTTGATCATCGAGCAAACGCAATTGCGCGAGCGTTTGCTGCTATTGCCCGCGACGGAGTTTGGCGATCTCGCGCGCGAACTCGATGCCTTGCTTGCACAAGCGGCGGAAGCGGAAGCAAACGGAATGATCCTGGCCGGCTTCGCCGAACAGTTACGCAACGATTTCGCGTCGCCACGCGCCGTCCGCTTTTCCGCTGACGACAACGCGATTCAACTCATCACTTCGCATAAGGCAAAGGGGTCTGAATGGCAGGCGGTGATCGTGCCGTTTCTGGCGCGCGAGCTAAGGACGCCATCGCCGCGTTACCCAAATTTCGTGAAGTCCCCCGTGGATGGCGAACTGATTATTGCGTTCGGCAAGGAAGACAAATCGAAGAATTTGAAAGAAGCGATCGAGTATGCCCAGCAGCAGGAACTGGAACGCCTTCTTTATGTCGCAACGACGCGGGCGCGCCACGCCCTGGTCATTGTGCTAGATCAGGAAATCTTTTCCACGAGCGAAGGCAAACTGCCGAGAACAGCGCAACTTCGACGGCTGCTCCGTGACAAAGATTCTTACTCCGGCGAATTCGATCAACACAGCAGCACGATCGATGAAATCCTCGAAACTTCCCCGACCGTGACGCCCGCGCCGGAGAAAAACGGCGCCGAAATCAAGCCTCTAACTTCCCGCGAACTTAAGGGTGCCGCGAAACGCGCTTCCGAATTCGTGCGCAAGACCACACCGAGCGCGCTCGATTCGGACGTCCCGTCAGAGGTGCGGAGACGCTCGCGGCTGGATAACCTGGCAACGCTCTATGGCCGCTGGTGGCACAAATTTTTCGAGCGCTTGGATTGGAAGGGCGGAATCGATTCCGCGCAAAAGTTGTTCGAAGAAAAATTGCCGATGTCGCCCGACCCACAAGCTGCGACAAAAGCCTGGAACGCCACTCGCGGGAATTTGTTCAGCGATCCCAGTATCGTTCGTTTTCTTGGCAGTAATGAAACGTTAGTTCATGCCGAGTTTCCATTTTCGTGGCCTCGGAACGACCGCAGCGTCCTTGAAGGGTTGATCGATTCGATCATGATTAATCGCAAAGCTGGCGGGTGTCTCCTACTTGATTGGA
>QHOR01000145.1 GCA_003219395.1 Verrucomicrobiota bacterium
GAGGAAGACCCCCAGCAACAAGCGCTGCCGTCGGGCCCACGCCCGCGCCGTTTACCTGTACCTGTGTCTGCGCCAACAAGGACACCAGCGCCGTGCGCACTGTATAAGTTACTCTGTACACGCCGGCCTGGTTAAGCGTGAAGGTCGCGTTGTCGGTCTTTGTAATAGCAGTCCCAACTTGGAGCGCCGTCTGGTTGAACGTTACCGGGCCGCCAACTCCAATTGTGACACTGCCACTGTTGTAGTCGAACAGAATCGCTGCCAACCCACCTGCTGGAATCCCACCAATGATCACGGTTTGATGAATGGCCGGATCACCGATGCGGATGGTGTTGGACTCGTTCGCGACACCCAAATTGCCAATGTAGATGTTATTGTCACCAGTGATCAGGTCCGAACCAGACAAGTAGCCGAGAGCGATGTTGTCATTCCCCGTGGTGTTCTGTCCAAGCGCACCAAGACCGATAGCCACATTACGGCTACCAGTGGTGTTACCGAACAGCGCATTAAAACCAAAGGCCTCGTTGCTATCGCCGGTGGTGTTGTTAAAGAGCGCTCCGCTACCGACGGCGGTATTGGCGTCGCCGGTGGTATTACTCTGCATCGCGCGATCGCCCACTGCTGTATTGTCTACGCCTGTTGTGTTAAAAAACAGCGCAAACGCTCCATCAGCTGTATTGCGCGGAGCGTTGTTGAAGAGAAGTGCTCCGGCGCCAGTGGCTGTATTTTCATTGGCGTTATTCAGCAGGAGCGTTCCAGCACCGTCCCCAGTGTTAAAACTAGCGGTAGTGAGGCTGAGAAGCGAATATAGACCGATGGCGTTGTTGTAAAGTCCGCTTGTGAGGTTCAACAGAGCTTTTTGGCCCTCCGCCGTGTTGCCTCCAGGATAGCCGCCGTCGGGCGGCGGGGAGACGTCTGGAGCTGCCTCTGGTATCTGCGAAAACGCAAAACAGACTGGCAGTAACAGATTCAAAGCTACTATTGTCGCTTCGGCTGTGATGGATTTTTTCATATGGAATTTGTTGAATTGTTGTTAATCGCGCGTTGCACGTCCCCTTATGCCGGGAATCGTCCTTACGTGTCAAGCCAAAAGTGAATCTGCAACGCCTAACTGCGGTCTGAAGGAAAACAAAGCTGTCAGGCAGGGGTTTCTAGCAACAACTCTGTTTAACAAAGCGCGAACCGTGCAGCGATCGAGCTGGTTGAATGTCAGCAAAGCACTTGGTCGCGGAAGGGGCCAGAGCAAATCTCGTCTGGGATTTGCTAACAAGAGGCAGGTGTAACTCCGCTCGCGTGAGGTCGCCAAACAAACCTTAACGGGTGTGGCAAGAGAAAGTCACAAGACGCTGGGAATGGAATAACAACAGCGGTCCTGATCATTGGCTTCAAAACCAGGCTATACAAATCCAAATGGTTACCGATGACCTGGACGTAGTAATGCTGATCATGACCCGCTGGTGAACAACGCCTGATCAAATTTTGATTTTATCACGGCCAGCTGCTCAGCCGTTATTAGCCGATCTCCATATTCCATCAAAACTGCGGAAGTAGGATTGTGACCTGTGGTTCGCGAATATGTGATGTCGGATTCGCGATTAGAGGGATGAGTCCGTCGATTGCCAAGCAAGGAGCCCGCTCTTACAGTGGTTTGCTTAGAGTGGATCGATTTCTTCTAATTGTTTCGACAATCTGTTTTTTTGCGGCGGTGGTGCGTACCGGGCTTGCATTGCGTGCCGGAGTTTTTCGACCGGGAAGGTTTAATTTTCTGGCGATCGGACTCGGCTTTGTTTTCCAAACGGCATTTTTATCAATCCGCGGTCATGCGCTGGGACGTTATCCTCTGACAAATCTGTTTGAGGTCTTTAACTTTCTGGCCTGGTCGGTAGCCCTCATCTACCTGCTGGTCGGGCCAGCCTATCGTCTCTCCCTGATGGGCGGCTTCACTGCGCCACTGGTCGTCCTGCTGCAAGGTCTTGCATTGATTGCGCCAATCGACGTTCATCATCCAGTCAAGCTGCCGGCAAATTCTTCCCTGGAGTTTCATGCATCGGTTTCCTTGGTGGCCTATGGCGCGTTCGCACTGGCTTGCATCGCTGGCGTAATGTACCTGGTGCAGGAACGCCAGCTCAAGACACATCAATTACATTCGATTTTTTATCACCTGCCACCGCTTACGGACCTCTTTACAGCAATCATCCGCCTGCTTTGGTTGGGTTTCATTCTATACAGCATCGGGATTGCCAGCGGATTTTTTACCGGGCGACCCTTGCCACACCTGCAAATAGTGGCCGCGATTGCCGTTTGGTTGCTTTACGCAGCGATACTGCAAAGCCGGTATTTTCGGCGAATCGCTCCAAAGCGAGTTGCGGCGCTTTGTATTATCGGCTTTAGCGCAGCTTTGACTCTTCTCTGGGGAATTACCTTCTCAGCACAAACGCACCCTCTCCCATGAATCTTTTCTGCGTCGGGCTTAGTCATCACACGGCGAATGTGGAAATGCGGGAACGTTTCGCCGCCGGCGCTGGCGCCGAACGTACTCTTCGCACCGCGGGCTGCGCGGAAGCGTTGGTACTTGCCACCTGTAACCGCGTGGAAGTCTACGGCGCATCAGAGAGGCGCGTGTCAACGGATGAGATTGCTCAATCCTTATTGCAACACAGCGAAGCCAGTAATCACGGTCACAATAATGCGTTGCCGTTCTACCGTTACGAAGCTGAAAAGTGCATACAACATCTATTTCGGGTTGCATCCGGACTCGATTCGATGGTCGTAGGCGAGACAGAAATCCTTGGACAAACAAAAAGGGCTTATCAATGTGCGCGCGCCTCAGGAGCGGTCGGACCATGGCTTCATCGGTTGTTTCAAAGGGCTTTTCGGGTGGCAAAGCAAGTCCGAACGCATACCGAAATTACGCGCGGATCGGTGTCGGTCGGCTCCGTTGCGGTTGATTTAGCTCAGAAGATTTTCGGTGAACTTGACGATTGCAAAGTTTTGGTTTTAGGAGCCGGGGAAACGAGCGAACGCACGGCGCGTGCGCTCATTTCCCGAGGTGTCACCGATCTGCGCGTGAGTAATCGCTCAATTGATCGCGGCCAGGAGTTGGCACAACGAGTAGGCGGCAAGGCTGTGCCCTTCGATGAATGGCCACAGCAATGCCGCGAGATCGATATACTGATTACCTCCACTTCTTCGGAAGCTCCGTTATTGAGCCGCGCAAATCTGGAACCCACGTTGGCCAATCGCATCGATCGTCCTCTTTTCATCATCGATATCGCCGTTCCGCGCGACGTCGATCCCGCCGTAAACGACATAGAGGGCGTGTATCTTTACGATATCGACGCATTGCGCTCTGTGGCGGAGCAGTCGCTGGCCGTGCGCCGGCAGCAAATCGCTTCTGCCGAAGCGATCATTGCGGAACATGTCTCGGATTTCCTCGCGAAAATTTCGAACGAACTGAATCGCGTCTCGTGCCTCACTGGGCATGAGCGGGTCGCTGACGATTCGTTACACGCGTCGCAGCTTTAGGCAGCAGCCAGCGTCTCCTCTCTCAAAATCGCGAACCACATTTCAGACCGTGAAAAGTAAGATCATTCTGGGCACGCGCGGCAGCGACTTGGCACGTGCGCAAACGCGGTTGGTCGAAAAAGCCATTCAAGCGGCACAACCGGACATACAAATACAAATAAGAGTCATCACGACCGGAGGCGACAAAGCGAGGCTTCCTGAGCGTGAAGCTGGCCGCAAGGGATTGTTCACGGCAGAAATCGAGCAGGCGCTTCTTGCCCGCGACATCGACATTGCGGTCCACAGCGCAAAAGATCTTCCGAGTGAAACAAACCCGGATGCAGAAATTGGTGCGGTTCTTCCTCGCGGACCGATCAATGACGTGCTGGTTTCGAAGCATCCGGGCGGTTTGGCTTCATTACCGCAGAGCGCCGCCGTCGCCACAGGCAGTGTGAGGAGGAAACACCAATTGTTATGGAAACGCGCGGATCTCAAGCTTGTCGATCTTCGCGGAAACGTTCCAACGCGACTGCGCAAACTAGCCACTGAGGATTGGGATGCCATCGTGCTGGCTCGCGCGGGTCTTGCACGGCTAAGTCTATCGCCGAGTAATCACAACATCGGCGCGGCAAGGGAACCAAATTGCGAGTTCAGTTTCGAGGACAGACAATTATCGATTGAAATCCTATCGTCCGAAGTTTTTGTACCGGCAGGTGGTCAGGGCATCATTGCGCTTCAAGTTCGAGCTAATGATGAGAATATGCAGGCAATCGTGGAGCTCGTGAACGATCACAACACATTCGTTTGTTTGCGAGCAGAGCGAGAGTTTCTGCGGCAGCTGCACGGCGACTGCGATTGTCCGGTCGGTGTGCTGGCGACAATTCAGGGGAACAAAATGAATCTGAGAGCTCAATTGTTTACTGATCAATCAGCGGCACCGCTCGAGGCTGAAGTGGAAGGTCTTCATAATGAGCGTGAATATTTGGCCGGTCGCCTGCTGGATCGATTACGAGCATGAGCACGAGTAATCGTGGAAAGGTGTATCTGGTTGGTGCCGGGCCGGGCGATGTTGGTCTGGTAACATTGCGTGCCAGGGAGTGCATCGAAAATGCGGACGTGATCATTTATGATCATCTGGCAAATCCTGAGACACTCGGCTGGGCGCGGGACGATGCTGAAATCATTTATGTCGGCAAAACACCTGGCGAATCGCGGACCAACCAGAACGAAATTAATGTGTTGCTGCTCGAGAAAGCGCGTCAAGGAAAGCAGGTCGTTCGGTTGAAAGGTGGGGATCCCTTCGTGTTTGGTCGGGGCGCTGAAGAAGCGCAGGCGATCGCCGATGCCGGTATTCCATTTGAAATTGTGCCTGGAATCACCTCGTCAATCGCTGGGCCGGCTTATGCAGGCATTCCCATCACGCATCGCGCGCACAATTCACATGTGACATTCTTTACGGGACACGAAGATCCCGCGAAGGCAGAAAGTGCAATCGATTACGCCGCCCTGGCAAAACTTGGCGGCACCCAGGTAATGTTGATGGGCGTAGAACGCCTCGGGTCGATCACGAGCGAAATGCTCAAACACGGGGTGCGCGGGGAATTGCCAGTAGCCCTTGTTCGCTGGGCAACTACTGGCCAACAAGAGACGCTTACCGGCACACTTCGCGATATTGCCCAGAAGGCGGTCGCAAATGGATTTGCAGCGCCCGCAGTCGCAGTCTTTGGAGAAGTTGTCGGATTGCGGGATCAACTCAATTGGTACGAAAAGCGCCCGCTCCTTGGGAAAAGAATTGTCGTTACCCGAACGCGGAAACAAGCCAGCGTGTTAAGCAGTAAACTGCGCTCCCTGGGTGCTGATGTCATTGAGCTGCCTACCATTCGCATCGAGCCGCCGAGTGATTTACGCGAATTCGCACAGCTTGTGCAGGATTCACACATTTACGACTGGATCGTGTTTACCAGCGCAAATGGAGTTGAAGCTTTTTTTAATATTTTCTTCAAACTATACGACGATGCGCGCGAAATCGGCGCGGTCCGGATTGCCGCTATCGGTCCGGCTACAGCTCAACGGGTGAAAGACTTTCATCTGCATGTCGATCTTCAACCGAAGGAATTCGTTGCTGAGGACGTTGTGCGGGAATTCAAAAAACAAGGAAGCATCGAAAACTTAAAGGTGCTTGTGGTGCGCGCGGAAAAAGCGCGGGACGTACTTCTAAAGGGGCTCTCAGCCTTGGGTGCGATCGTAGACGAAGGATTTGCATATCGGAACGTGCCCGAGACGCGCGATCCGACCGGGGCGCGGAAACAACTGGCAACGCTGGGAGCCGATCTGATCACCTTCACCAGTTCTTCAACGGTGGAAAATTTTCTCGCGCTGGCGCTGCCTTGGCCGAAAGGAATGCTAGTTGCCAGCATTGGCCCAATCACGTCGCAAACTGCGCGTGATAAAGGCTTGAAGGTCGCCGTCGAAGCAAAGCGACACGACATTGACGGTTTGGTAGAAGCAATCCGCGACTTCTTTGCCGGAAAAGCTGCTACAAAAAGTTAAGATTGAGTGGTTAAAAAAACAGGCACTCCAGGACGCCTTTTCCCAAACCACATTTTAACTTTGCAATACTTTAACTTTAACCTTGTGGATTAAATCGAAACTTGGTTCGGCCGCGCTTGGCGTTGGCTTTGGCTTTACGGCGATGCTTCTGGGAAGGGGTCTCGAAGGCGCGCAAACGGCGGACCTCCTCGAGAATGCCCTCGGCATCCAGCTTGTTTTTCAGCCGCTTCAACGCGCGATCGACGGGCTCACCTTTACGAACGATCACTTCTGGCATCAATAATCACTCCTGACTTTGGCGATAGACTTCTAAACGGTGAGCGGCAGCCTACTCGGGTCCGGCTGCCCCGTCAAATCTGCTCGAAAAAGCTCGCCGGAATCGCTCCAGACGCCGACTCAGCAGCGGGCGTTAGGTTCAAAAGTGGCTTAGCGCTGCGCCAGGGGATTGGTCGCTGCGGCTTTTTGGGTGATCTCGCGCCGCAGGGCCGTGGCGCCACCGCCGCGGGCACGCGTCCACCAAAGCACAATCGGCGAGGCAATAAAAATGGAGGAGTAGGTACCCACGATTACGCCAATAATAATGGCGAGCGAGAAATCCCGCAGCACTGCGCCGCCAAAGGAAAATAGGCAAAGAATCGGGATAAGCGTCACGGTGCTGGTAAGGATGGTTCGGCTCAGCGTCTGGTTGATACTCGAGTTCATAATTTCCTCGATAGTCCCGCGCCTTCCGCTGGCGAGACCTTCCCGGATACGGTCGTAAACGACAATCGTATCATTAATGGAATAGCCGGCGATGGTCAGCACCGCTCCGATCATGGTGAGGGTAAGTTCACGACCGAGAAGCGAGAACATACCGACTGTCATGAATACGTCGTGCAACAAGGCGACAATCGCCCCTACTGCAAAAGCAAGCTCGAAGCGAAACGTCACGAAAATTAAGATACCAAGGATGCCGAGGCCCAGCGCAATAAGGGAATTTTTGGCCAATTCACCACCTACGAGCGCACCGACGCGTTCCGAACCTTCCACCCTAAAGCCAGAGCTCGGCAGCGTCTGCATTACTTGTTTTTCCACCTTGTCGCTGGTGTTCAATGGAGTGCGAATCGTGATGTAACTCCTGCCGACTTGTGCGGATTCCTGGATGGAAGCATCCGCAAGACCGATTGGCTTGAGCGCGCCCCGCACCTGCCCAATATCGATCTTGCCAGGCGCACTCAAAGTAATGAGGTCGCCGCCGCGAAAATCGACGCCAAAGTTACGTTCGCCGCGCTTGTAAAAAGCGGCTGCGCCAGCCAGAAGCAGCGCGAGCGAGCACATGCAGGCAATGAAACCTTTGCCGAGGAAGTTGATGTTTTGCGCTGAAATCAAGTGGAGCATTGAAATACGTTTCAGTCGCCCCGTATCGACAAACCAGCCGAGGGAATTCCGCCCCACGATGAGTGCCGTGAATAGCGAAGCCAAAATGCCGAGACTCAGTGAAATGGCGAACCCTTTTACCGGGCCGCTCGCTTTCCAAAAAAGAATCGCCGCTGTGATAAGCGTCGTAACGTTGGCGTCGAAGATCGAGCTGAAGGCTTTCTCGTACGCCGTATTCAGCGCGACCTTAAGCGATTTACCAAGCGCCATTTCCTCGCGGAGCCGCTCGTAAATCAGAACGTTCGCATCGACGGAAAGGCCAATCGTCAAAATGATACCTGCGATGCCCGGAAGGGTGAGGACGAAATGAAACATCGTCAGAGCACCGACGAGCAAAATGAGATTAATGATCAAAGCAAGATTTGCGATCAGGCCGGGAATTTTATAGTAGAGGCCCACACAAACGAGGGTGATGGCCAGTCCCAGCAGACCGGCGAGAATGCTGGCGCGAATCGAATCCAGTCCCAGCGTCGGTGAAACGCTGCGTTCTTCTTCGATGCTCACCGGGGTTTGCAATGGATTCTCTAACACGCTGGCGAGACCCCGCGCTTCCGGTTCACCCATACGCCCGCCGCTGATGACCGCGTTGCCCCCGTAAATGGCGGTTTTAATGACAGGCGCGGATTGGATTACACCATCGAGAACGATAGCGAATCGGTGACCCACGTTTGCCGCCGTGATATCGCCGAACCGTTTCGCGC
>QHOR01000051.1:0-2313 GCA_003219395.1 Verrucomicrobiota bacterium
TTGGAAGCCAAAGAGGGGCTTGCGTTATTGAACGGCACGCAGGCCATGCATGCCGTAGGTGGCCTCGCACTTCTTCGGGCGAAACGACTATCACGTGTCGCGGATGTTTCAGGTGCCATGAGCCTCGAGGCGCTGAAAGGCACTCCGGCTGCGTTTGATGCGCGCTTGCAAGACGCCCGGCCGCATCCCGGACAAAGAGCCGCCGCAAAACATCTGCTGACGCTCTTGCAGGGCAGTGAAATTCGCCAGTCCCACTTGAAAGACGATCCACGTGTCCAGGACGCCTACAGCCTGCGTTGCATGCCGCAGGTTCACGGCGCCGTGCGCGGCGCATTGTCACACTGCGAAGATGTGCTTTTGGTGGAATCTGCGTCAGCGACTGATAATCCACTTGTTTTTTCTGAAGCGGGAGATGTCGTTTCGGGCGGGAACTTTCATGGTGCCCCCTTGGCCCTTGCGTTCGATTACGCGGCCATTGCAATTGTCGATTTGATGAGCATGAGCGAGCGGCGAATTGATCGCCTGGTCAATCCAGATAAAAACGAAGGACTGCCCGCCTTCCTCGCGCAACGACCAGGCCTCGAGTCCGGTTTCATGACTGCGCATGTCGTGGCGGCTTCCCTGGTCAACGAAGCACGCGTTCTTGCGCATCCCGCAAGCGTTGACAACATCACAACATCCGGCGGAAAAGAAGATCACGTTTCCATGGGAATGACGAGCGCGTTGAAGCTGCGATCGATTATTGATCTTGCGGAAAACCTGTTTGCCATCGAATTGCTCGCTGCCGCGGAAGGACTGGAACACCGACGGCCGTTGAAAAGCGGTGCGGGCGTCGAAGCTGCATTCAGCCGTGTTCGCAAATTCGCGCAGCCACTAACGCGCGATCGATCACTTGCGAACGATATCGCCCGTGTTGCCGAGGCGGTTCGCCGCGGTGACTTTGATGATGGCGAGGGCGAAGAGTCATGAGCACAAAGAGAGTTATCGAGGCACCGCGCGGCATCGAGCGAAGTTGCAAGGGGTGGCATCAAGAAGCGGCGATGCGAATGCTCATGAACAATCTCGATCCCGAAGTCGCGGAGGATCCCGAGCGACTCGTGGTTTATGGCGGTACCGGGCGCGCGGCCAGGAGTTGGGAAGCTTTCGACGCAATTGTTCGTTCACTGCGCGAGCTCGAAAACGACGAGTCGCTTCTGGTCCAATCCGGCAAACCAGTGGGCAAATTCAAGACCCACGATGAAGCACCGCGTGTTCTTATCGCGAACTCGAATCTCGTTGGCCAATGGAACAATTACAGCGAGTTCAATCGCCTCGAACGTCTGGGCCTGACCATGTACGGCCAAATGACTGCCGGCTCGTGGATCTACATCGGCAGCCAGGGAATTGTGCAAGGTACGTTCGAAACTTTCGCGGCCGCTGGGCGCAAACATTTCGGTGGTTCGCTCGAACGAAAATTTGTTCTGACTGGCGGGCTCGGCGGAATGGGTGGCGCGCAACCGCTGGCTGCAACCATGAACGGCGCGCTATTTCTCGGCGTGGAAGTGGATCCTGCCCGCATCGAGAAAAGATTAAAAAGCGGCTACTGCGATAAAATCGCGCACTCGCTCGATGACGCGCTCAAGTTGATCGATCAGGCACGAAAAGATCGACAGTCACTTTCGGTGGGTCTTGTAGGCAATTGCGCAGATATTTTGCCGGAATTGGTCCGGCGCGGAGTGGTCCCCGATGTCGTGACGGATCAAACCAGCGCACACGACGCGCTGAACGGTTATGTGCCGAACGGAATGTCGCTGGAGGACGCACTCACATTGCGCAAGCAGAATCCGGACGAATATATCGACCGAGCTATGCAGTCGATGGCTCTGCACGTCGAGGCCATGCTCGCTCTGCAAAAGAAAGGCGCCGTAACTTTCGACTATGGAAACAACATTCGCGCTCAGGCCAGAAAGGCTGGAGTCAAGAACGCGTTCGACATTCCGGGATTTGTTCTCGAATACATTCGCCCGCTGTTTTGCGAAGGACGCGGTCCGTTTCGGTGGGTCGCATTGAGCGGCGATGCCAATGACATCGCACGTACCGATAAACTCGCGCTCGATTTGTTTCCGAAAAATCAAACGCTTGCTCGCTGGATGAAGCTCGCCCGTGAACGGATTCAATTTCAAGGATTACCGGCAAGGATTTGCTGGCTCGGATATGGAGAACGCGCGGAGTTCGGAGTGGCCATGAACGAGCTGGTAAAGCGCGGCGAAATCAAGGCGCCGATTGTCATCGGGCGCGATCACCTCGACGCAGGTTCGGTCGCATCACCTAATC
>QHOR01000051.1:2360-4724 GCA_003219395.1 Verrucomicrobiota bacterium
GATTGGCCGCTGCTTAATGCGCTAATGAACACTGCAGCAGGCGCATCCTGGGTGTCGATCCACAACGGCGGCGGCGTCGGCATCGGATTCTCGCAGCACGCGGGCATGGTTGTCGTCGCCGATGGCACTGAAAATTCCAAACGCCGTCTCGAGCGTGTTCTCACCAGCGACCCGGGTATGGGCGTTCTTCGTCATGCAGATGCCGGCTACTCGCGCGCGATCGAATTTGCCAGTGAGCACCACATTGACATCCCGATGCAGCCTAAGCGGGTAGACTAGGATTGTGCTTTAAAACGCAATGCAGGACGACAACACCAAATTGCGCGACGGCCGAATTGTTCGCAGCGAAGCGCCACTTAACCTGGAGATGCCGTTTGAGGCGGTCGAAAGCTTCATCACGCCGACTAAATTATTTTACGTCCGAACGCATTTCCCGATTCCCAACATCGACAGGGACGCGTGGTGGCTGCACGTGGAAGGCGAAGTAGAAAAACCTTTCGCGATTAACTACCAAGAGTTGCTCAAGTTAGAGTCGCTGACGGTGCCGGTGACGCTGGAATGCGCCGGGAACAATCGCCATTTTCTCGAACCGAAAGTAAAAGGAGTGCAATGGGAGTTGGGCGCAGTCGGCACTGCGGAATGGACTGGCGTGCCGTTATCAAGGAGCGGACCACGGCATCCTCGATGAGCCGAAAAGCCCTCCAGGCGAGTTGAGGTTTTCCCGTTCCATTCCCTTGGAGAAAGGCCAACGCGATGTGCTGCTAGTGTACCGAATGAATGGCCACGAGATTCCGCCGGAACACGGGTTTCCGGTGCGCGCGATCGTCCCTGGCTGGTACGCGATGGCATCTATCAAATGGTTACAGCGCATCACCGTTACGGACCATCCATTCGCGGGCTATTATCAGACCCTGGATTATGCGTACTGGAAAAGGCGAGGGGACACCGCCGAGCTCAGTCCAGTCACAGAATTGCAGGTCAAGGCGGAGATCGTGAAACCGGTCAGCGGCGAAACTGTGCCGGCGAATTCCACAGTGCGCATTCACGGTGCCGCCTGGTCAAGCGGGAGCGAAATCGTTCGAGTGGAAGTGAGCACCGATGGAGGCTCGACGTGGAAAAAAGCGACCTTGCTCGGAGCACCGAAACCAAACGCCTGGCGATTTTGGGAATTCGAATGGAAAACTCCAACTGCGCCAGGGAAGAAAGCGCTTGTTGCTCGCGCAACTGATTCACTGGGCCGAACGCAACCGGCGCATCGCGATCCCGACCGAGGCACCTACATAATCAATCATCTGTTGCCGACCGAAGTAACAGTAAGTGTCTAGCGGCACGGTATAGGCGCCGAAAGCGGATGTAGCACAATTTTGAAAGATTATGCGTTACAACCTGCGGGCTTGCCATAGGACGAATCCGCCGGCGCAGACTTGCGCGGGATTCGCGCTTCGCGTTAAATCTTCGCGTGTCGCTTGTCTTCAAAACAATCCAAACCGAAGGGATCGCCGAACTTTCATACCTGCTTGGCGATGACGACGAAGGTGTGGGAGCGATTTTCGATCCGAGAGCTGATGTCGAGGTTTATGTTGAGATGGCACGCGAAGCGGGGCTGGCGATCACGCATATCTTCGAGACGCATATTCATGCCGATTTAGTCAGCGGTTCACGCGAGCTTTGCGCGCGTCTTGAATCAGCAAAAATTTATTCCAGTGGCGAAGGCGGCGCTGAATATGGCTTTGGACCTGAAAAGATAAAGGACGGCGATCGTTTTACGTTTGGCGAAGTGGTGGTCACGGCACGTCACACACCGGGGCATACTCCGGAGCACATGTCGTATTTGCTGGCCGAAGCAGATCATCCGGACGAGCCGTGGGCAGTGCTCACTGGAGATTCCCTTTTCGTTTCATCAGCCGGTCGGCCGGACTTGTTAGGCGAGAAACACACGAAGCACCTCGCCGAGCAACAATTTCATACATTGCGCGACTTCTATTTGAATCTGCCTGATCACGTGATGATTTATCCTAACCACGGCGCAGGTTCCCCCTGCGGCGCAGACATCGGAGCGAGATTGAGCAGTACGATCGGTTACGAGCGAAAGTTTAATAAATTTTTGCAGTTCAGTGACGCGAAAAGTTTCACAGATTACGCGATCAACAGTGCGCCGCCGGTTCCCCATTATTATCCGATCATGAAGAAGGTGAATGCGGAGGGGCCGAAAGTGCTGGGAAATCTCCCACGCGTTGCCGGTCTTCCACCCAAGGCGTTCAAGGAAGCAATCGATAACAAGGCCGGAGTTCTAGTGGACGTGCGCACCATGCTGGCATTCGGAGGCGGCCATATTTCCGGCGCGCTCAACATTGGCGGCACGCC
>QHOR01000051.1:4729-13386 GCA_003219395.1 Verrucomicrobiota bacterium
TGGATGCTTGATCCGGAAAAGCCAATTCTTCTCGTCATGGAGAACGATGATGATCTTGAAAAAATCGTGCGGCTGTTCGTGCGCACCGGCTTTACAAACTTCGCCGGGTATTTGATTGGTGGAATGAAAGCATGGGACGCAGCGGGATTCCCGCTTGAGAGAATCGGCCAGATGAGCGTTCACGAGCTGAATGAGCGGAAGGACACGCTGCAAATTGTCGATGTGCGTTCCCCCGGCGAATGGAAGAAGGGACGTGTTCCCGGGGCACAGCACATTTTCGTGCCGGATGTGGTCAAACGAATGTCTGAACTCGATCGCAACAAACCGACGGCTGTTTATTGTGGCAGTGGTTATCGCGCCAGCATCGTTACCAGTATTCTGAAACCGCAAGGATTCACCGATGTTTGGAATGTCCCAGGTAGCTGGGAAGCATGGAAAAAGGCGAAGCTTCCGGTGCAGGAGACAGAAAGCGAATGAACGGAGCGACCGCGCTGCCACGCCGATCGTTTGGAGAAACGATGCGCGCAGATCTTTGGTGGACGCAGCCGCTGCTAGTTTTTGCAGGGTTGTCGATTTTCATCGTGTATTCCACGTGGGCGGCGTTTCAGGGACAGAATTATTTCTTTGGCAATTACATCTCGCCCTTTTATTCGCCAGAAATTTTCGGCGCATCACCTCACAGTTGGTTTGGACCAAAACCGGCTTGGTGGCCGCATTTTTTAATCTTTTCTCCTGCGTTGTTGGTCCTTTGGGCGCCGGGTGGATTCCGATTGACCTGTTATTATTATCGCGGCGCCTATTACAAGGCATTTTGGGCGGATCCTCCCGCATGCACAGTAGGCGAGCCGCGAAAAAGCTATTGGGGCGAGCGCTCCTTCCCGCTGATCATGCAGAATGTGCACCGCTATTTCCTTTATCTGGCGCTCTTTTTCCTTTTGATTCTGGCGTATGACGTTTGGAAAGCCCTATGGTTTGTCGATCCGGCCACCAATAGAAGCTCATTCGGAGTCGGTATTGGCACCATCATCTTGGCGGTCAATGTCGTATTGCTTGGCGGTTATACTGTTGGCTGCCACTCGCTCCGGCATCTCGCCGGTGGCTTTTTGGATCAATTCTCCAAATCACCGACATGCTATCGGACGTACGCATGCGTGAGCTGCTTTAATCGTCGTCACATGCTCTGGGCATGGCTCAGTCTTTTCTGGGTTGGTTTCGCCGATCTTTATGTGCGCCTGTGCGCGATGGGCGTCTGGACGGACTGGAGAATCGTTTGACATGGCGACCAGTTTCGTCGCGCTTCGGGCGCTGTGCTATATGGCAGCGTATATCCTTGTTTTTGGCTGGCTCGCATCGCGAACTCAGTCGTTTGACCGAAACCTGAACATTCCACTGCCAGACTGGATCAGAATTGTTGGAGTTTTCTTGGGGGTAATCGGGGCGGTGGTTGCGTTCGCGTGCGCGGGAATATTCGTCGCGAGGGGACGAGGAACGCCGGCCATTTTCGATCCGCCTCGTGAATTTGTGGCAACGGGTCCTTACAAGGTCGTGCGTAATCCAATGTACATCGGCGGATTGATATTGCTGACGGGATTCGGCCTTTATCGAGGTTCGATCGCAATTCTGTTTTTCACGATCGTTATGTTCTTCTTGTTTCATTTGTATGTCGTCTTTCTGGAAGAGCCAGGGTTACAAGCGCGATTTGGCGAAAGTTATATTGCCTACAAGCGATCGGTGCATCGCTGGATTCCGAAATTCTCGCGCGCTGCGCACGCGGCATTCTGACCTATGGAACGGCGCTGGTCTGCGGGCTGCAATCGAGGCGTCGACTGCCGGAGTTCGCGTGGCCCTGGTTTGCAAATCTTTGTTAGGCAAAGCACACACGGTAATGGCCGAGGGCGGAATTGCGGCCGCACTCGCAAACGTGGACGAACGCGACAACTGGAAAGTGCATTTCGCCGACACCATGCGCGGCGGACAATATGTGAATCAGTGGCGAATGGCGGAGTTGCACGCGAAAGAAGCGCCTGATCGGGTTCGAGAGCTTGAAGCCTGGGGCGCCGTATTTGATCGTACCAAAGACGGGCGGATTCTGCAACGCCATTTCGGCGGGCATAAATATCCACGATTGGCCCACGTGGGCGATCGCACGGGCTTGGAGATGATTCGCACTTTGCAGGATCATGGCGTGCACCAGGGCATCGACGTGTTCATGGAGCACACCATTCTGTCGCTCCTGAAAGTTGGCGACCGCGTTGTGGGAGCATTTGGTTACGAACGCGAACGCGGACGCTTCAAGATCTTCCGCGCCAAAGCAGTGGTACTGGCCACTGGCGGAATTGGACGAGCGTACAAGATCACCAGCAACAGTTGGGAGTACACCGGCGACGGTCACGCGCTCGCTTATGATGCGGGCGCAGAACTGATCGACATGGAGTTTGTGCAATTTCATCCGACCGGGATGGTCTGGCCGCCAAGTGTGATGGGAATTTTGGTCACTGAAGGCGTACGCGGTGAAGGGGGGATCCTGACGAATAAGCAGGGTCGCCGTTTTATGTTCGACGCGATTCCGGAAAATTATCGCGCTCAAACTGCAGATAACGAGGAAGAAGGGTGGCGTTACTGTCAGGGCAGCAAAGATGCCCGGCGGCCGCCAGAACTGCTGACCCGCGATCATGTCTCACGTTGTATCGTGCGTGAGATTAAAGAGGGCAGGGGAAGTCCGCACGGAGGCGTTTATCTCGATATTTCCTGGATCAAACAAAAGCTGCCGAACGCGGCCGAACACATCAAGCGCAAACTGCCGAGCATGTATCATCAGTTCAAACAACTGGCCGATATCGACATCACTGAACAACCAATGGAAGTTGGTCCAACAACGCATTACATCATGGGCGGCGTGCACGTTGATCCCGATACGCAGATGTCACGGGTACCCGGCTTGTTTGCCGCAGGTGAATGCGCGGCTGGAATTAATGGTGCAAACCGCCTCGGGGGCAATTCGCTTTCCGATCTTTTGGTCTTCGGAAAACGCGCCGGCGAATTCGCTGCAAAGTTCGCGAAAGAGAATTCGTTAGGCAATATCGTCGCATCTCAGGCGGAGCAAATCGAAAGCGTCGCGCGTGAAGCGCTCGCGCCATTCGACCGACATGATGGTGAGAATCCTTATCAGGTGCAAAAGGATTTGCAGGACACCATGCAAGATTTGGTTGGCATCGTGCGTAACGAAGGCGAAATGCGACAAGCTTTGGGGAACATCGACGATTTGAAAAAGCGCGGTGAAAGGGCCGCGGTCACAGGCAATCGAGAATACAATCCCGGCTGGCACACCACGATCGATTTAAAAAATCTGCTCACCGTTTCCGAAGCAATCACGCGCGCGGCGCTGGAACGAAACGAAAGTCGCGGCGCCCAATTCCGAGATGACTATCCCGACAAGGCCGAACAGTTTGCCAAAGTGAACACGATGATTGCGAAAGCGGCAGACGGCTCAATGCAAGTTCGCTTGGAACCGTTGCCGGAAATGCCGGAGTACTTGAAGCAGGTGATTGAAGAGAGTCGGTAGAGCGAGATTTGGAATTCGTGAATCATGAACGGGGTTAGCAAAAATGAGCGCGCCAGAAAAGGAACGTCGGTATTCTACTTTCGAAGACTTGGACGTATATCAAGCAGCACGGGGATTTCGAAAACATATGTATCGCGTGGCTAGACAGTTGCCGGATGTCGAGAAGTTTGCGCTCGCAAATCAGATTCGACGGGCAGGTGTTTCGTTGACCAACAACATCGTCGAAGGGCACGGACGATATCACTATCTGGAGCAAATGAAATTCGTGCGTCAGGCACGCGGATCTTTGCAGGAGTTAATCGATGATCTCCACGTTTGTGCGGATGAGCAATATCTGCCTGCGGAAGAAATTGCTCCGCTAAAGCAAGAAAGCTGGCGAATACGGCAACTGATTGACGGTTATATCCGATACTTGCGCAGCCAGAAGAATTCGATGGGCGCCGCTTCGGTGCGAGAGGCGTCGCCAACCGAACATAATGTTGAGGAACTGGACGACGATGCACGAGTCTCGATTTAATCGAATACGATGAGGACTACGTTCAAAATCTGGCGCGGGGACGCAAACGGCGGCGCATTTCACGAGTACACTACAGACATCGCTGAAGGCATGGTCGTTCTCGATGCGGTGCATGATATTCAGCGGACACAGGCGCCGGACCTGGCCTGTCGATGGAATTGCAAGGCCGGCAAGTGCGGCTCGTGCTCAGCGGAAGTTAACGGAATGCCAAAACTGATGTGTATGACGCGACTCAGCGAGCTTCCGCTGGAAAAGGCGATCACAATCGAACCGATGAAAGCTTTCTCGACATTGAAAGACCTGGTCACGGACGTCTCCTGGAATTTTCGCGTGAAGAAAAAAATCAGACCCTTTAAGCCTCGACCTCCGGATGCAGCCGATGGGACCTGGCGAATGCAACAGGAGGACATCGATCGTGTACAGGAATTTCGTAAATGCATCGAATGTTTCCTTTGTCAGGACGTCTGCCATGTCCTGCGGGACCACCAAATGCACGAGAGATTCATCGGACCACGGTTTTTGATTCATGTTGCCGCGTTGGAGATGCATCCGCTCGATACCGAAAATCGCATCGAGGAATTGCGAGACAAGCAGGGGATCGGTTATTGCAATATTACGAAATGTTGCACGAAGGTTTGCCCCGAAAGCATTCAAATTACCGATAATGGAATTATTCCGCTGAAGGAGCGCGTGGTGGACGATTTTTACGATCCGTTTGGTTGGATCTGGAGATGGATGAAGAGGAAGAGCGATTCTGCAACGGAAGCTCGTAACCCGTGAACCGAGATCCGTGAATCGATTTGCCTTCCGCCCGATTCGCGATGTAACCATTTAATCAATCAGGGAAATCTCATGTCCGAGCTGAAGTCGCTCCACAAAGATGCAATCCCTGCGGCTTTGGAAAAAGCCGAGCGTTACCGTTTGCTCAACGAACCGGGCGAAGCCGAGAGCATCTGCCTCGACATTCTTCACGTCGACCCGGAAAATCAGCCCGCCATTATCACGCTACTGCTTGCATTGACCGACCGTTTCGAAAAAGGGTACGGCGTCAGCGATACCCAAACCAAGGAATTGCTGTCGCGAATGAAATCAGCGTACGACCACGCGTATTATTCCGGGATCGTGACCGAACGCCGCGCGAAGATGAAACTGCACCAGAACACACCAGATTGCCGGTTTCAGGCTTACGATCTTTTGCATGAGGCGATGACGTGGTTCGAAAAAGCCGAAGCCATTCGTCCACCTGGCAACGATGACGCGATCCTACGCTGGAACACATGCGCGCGAATAGTCGCCCGAAACGGCCTTGTTCCGCGCGAACCCGAAGAGCGCATCGAATTGCCACTAGAGTAGCGCGGCCGGCTGCCGAACAGCGATCCGAGCCGAAGCTCCGACTCTGGTTCCAAGCTCAGACGCCTGCGATTCAGGCCAGTTTTACTCGGCGAATCGCGCCGGAAATATTTTCATAGATCTTGAGGAATAATACTGCTAAGAAGCTAGGCGAAGCTGACTTGCTTACCTGCGATGTCACCGGGGTTACTGCCAAATGCGACCGACCGGACGCGCCAGCGCAAAAGCTCAGCCGTTTTACGGATTCCGGACTGGATCGACGTAGAACTCCTGCGTTCCTTCAACTTGCATTTTGTACCCGAAGATTCCGTGGATAACGACCGCTGCCGGATGATCAGTTACCTTGGGTCGATGTCGGTCCTCGGCGTTAGCCTGTTTCCATACAGTTCCATCCTCTAGACGGATCACGGTTCTGCCGGTTAATCCGTTAAAGGTTCCATCCACGCGGCTCACAAGCATATCGAGCTTGGTGTGCTCCACCTTCGCCGCCCGCTCTGTAGCCTTCTTTTCGGCGACTTCCCTGTAGCCTTGTAACCAGGCGTTCAGTTTCTGTAATTCCTCCGGCGAGAGCTTGTTCAGGCCTGCCGCTTTGAATTCGCCAGGGCTCATCATCTGTTGAATGCCGCCCGCCGTCTCCTCGCTTGCCGCATGCGCGGGCGCCACGCAGGCCAAAACTACACAAAGACCAACCATCGAATAACGAATAAAAACGCTGCTGGAAGTATTCATCGTACTTTTTATGGGATAAAACCTTGAGGTTGCGCCGACGCTACCAGCCGGCGGCGGAACGTCAAGGCTCGTGGTAGTTGTGGCGCTGCATGATCGTTGGTCCTGTAGATTTACACCGTCGGCGGGATAGTATCCGTTATACTTAGGGCTAGTCAGTTGCGGAAACAGAGAAGGTGAAGCAGCAAGGCTCAGCATCGTGCCAACAACATCAGACAATATATGTCATATAAAATCGTCAGCTGTGCTCTGATGGAAGTACATTAGTTACGATTGCGAGATTAATGTTCCGCCTTCTCCCTCATCGACTCCATCTTCTCTGGCCATGAGCGGCCCACGGCGACTGACGCCCGATCGGCTGCCCGATCCTCGGCTTGTCCACAACTGAAAGCCTGCTTTCGGAGCTTGGCCGTATCCGCGGACTGGCGCTTAATATTCCAGCAGCACGAAATGATATTCTTGGTCCGATTAACAGCGTGATTGACGCCCTGTGGGACCTGGAAGAACGGCTTCGCGAACGGCTTCGCTATTGCTTCCATTTACACTGCGACGCTCAACGCAGTAAACAACTAGAGAAGTCGCGGCTCGCTGCGCCGGTCGTCATGCTAAATATAATCAAACAGGTGGGTTAAGTTACCCAATGACTTACCGGTGCAAGAGGAAACGCCCGATACCCTCCAATACGAGGGCCGTGACGATCAATCCCGCGCAGACAATGACAAACAGAAGACTGAGAACTGCGATGACAAATATCCAGTCGCCTCTTCTCGATCCCGCGGGCGCGGCAGAGTACCGGCGGAGCAGTTCGTAGTTGCGCACATTGGACTTGAACCAGAACGAAAACGCATCGCCCAGCCCCGGAATTATCCCGACCAGTTCGTTGATCAGAATATTCATTCCCATGCGCGCGAGCAGAATTTTCGGAACACCGCTTCGCGCTGCGTGAACAAACGCTACTGCCGAAATTATTGCAGAGGTTACATCGCCGATTCCGGGAAGCAGACCGATAATTGGATCCAAGCCAAAGCGGAGTTTTGTCCCGGGAACGCGCAGGAAATCATCCATGATGAGCGCAAGCCATCGGAAACGGGATTCAAGAGAAGCACTTGTCCGTTGGCTGCGGGATCGGTCTTCAGGAGGCAGAACTTCCCACTCCGGCAGTTTTGATTGTCGATCTCCGATTCTCGATTGCACCTCCTTCCCTCGATTTTCAATCGAAAGTCGCCAGTCGAAATCGTCGAAAAATATTGGCCGCGAATATTCTTCAGCGGTTCAGCGTCGCTGGGGCGCGATGCGGTTAATAGAATTCGATCTCGCTCAAAGAGCCGAGATGCAATTGTCAGTGCAGCGAATTCCGAAAGTGTGGGGCGAATTTTTCAGCAAGTCTGCATGAATTATTCGATGCAGACCATCCGAGTTCGTGCATATTGCATTATGCCTGAGCGCGACCGTAATGACGAAGCCTCGAAGCAGGTGGAAAAAGCGACCGGCTCCGAGCCGACCAAAAGCAAGGATCTTCTGGAATCCGAGGATCAGGAACGCAAAGTCGGCGACTCGAAAAAACGGATCACTGATGAGAATACGTCGCGACCGACTTCATAGCGCGACCTCAAAAACAAGCATTAGAGTAAGTCGAGAAAGCGACAGATTCAGCCTGTGAGGGCGAAAAGCTTCTCGAATCGGAGAATTTGAAAGCCGCAACTCCGAGAGGATCCAGCCAAATGAGCCTGCCTGCCAACGTCCAGCTTGCCCGTGTCATGTAAAAATCACGCATTGCTATCGATTCGCCCTGCTTCGTGACGGATCAAAGCAACGAGATTCATCGGCGGTTCATCAGCCTGGCCAAAATGGCACTTACTATGTCGCCAGAGAAACTTTATCGATGCAATGCGGTTAATTTGATGTGGAGGTTCGGCAATGCGACGTGTGTAGAAGTTGGCGACAAGCGGATTTGTTTCCCGATGGCAACAAACGAGAGGATGGCACAGCGCGGGCCGACGGTTTTGTGTGTTTCGTATGCCAGCGTGAGATCCGGGAGATGCGGGAAATGGAACGTGCGCTAGATCATTACGAAAAAGTTCGTCGTGGAATGCATCGTCAAATCAGGAGATTGCCTGCCGGCTCGCACAATTGACAAACTCGACATCCCGGGGCCGATGCGGTGCGTTCATCTTGACGATGAATTATCGGCCGTTTTGTAGCGGGCCAAATAAAAGATCATCGCTGCGCCCACGGGTAATCCAATCAATGCGCGGTAGTCATGACGTACTACAGCATTCAAGAGATCGCCGGCAATATTGAGTGACAGAATAACTAGCGCTGCTCGTATCCCCCACAAGGATTTTCGCCACAGTCCTATGGCTGCGAAAGCGCACGCTGCCCCTACGACAAACATCACCCAGATCGCCGCTTTGCCAAGAGACTGAAATGCTATCTGGGCATCTCGATTGAGTCCCCAAAGAGAATCCAGCGAGCTGCCAGGAAAAACAAGCAACACTATCG
>QHOR01000051.1:13457-14491 GCA_003219395.1 Verrucomicrobiota bacterium
GAAATCATCGCCTCTTGCTCTCGATCTCGTTCGCCTGATAGCTTTCACAGATTGCTCCCGCTCCACTTTAATTTCTGTCTCACAACGCTGAAAAATGAAGCGTCTGGCAATGACGCAAGAGGCAGCGTCTTCTTCGCCTTGCGGATAGTCACCACCGACCCACGCTCGACATGTATGGGCTTGCGGCCATCCAACGTTAAGAACACCGGATAGTCGGGATCGCTCGCTTCAATCTCAATGGTTGATCCCTCCGCGACAATGATTGATCGATTGGTGAGAACGTGCGGGTAAATTGGTGTGATCACGAAAACACCCGACTCGGGATCGAGGATCGGTCCACCAGCCGACAGCGAGTACGCCGTGGACCCTGTCGGCGTTGCAACAATCAAGCCGTCCGCATTGAACTCAGTGAGTGTTTCGCCGTTCACCCGCGTGCGCAACAGCACCAGGCGCGAAAGCTCGCCCCGGCTCAATACTGCGTCGTTTAGGGCGAGCATTTTGGCGGTCTGTTTCTCGCCAAGTCTTACCCGAGCCTCAAGTAGTGCCCGCTGGCTAAAATTGATGCGATCTTTGGCCAGACATTCCACTGCCTCACTATAGGTGGCGGAACTCGCGGTGGTTAGGAATCCCAGGGAGCCCACGTTAATACCGAAAATCGGCTTCATCGCCTCGCCCAGTTGCCCCACTACGCGCAAAATCGTTCCATCACCGCCGGCGACAACCAGAAGGTCGGTCGCGGCACCGAGTTCTGCGGTGGAATACTCAGATTTCTTTCCAGCCACGCGCGCTGTTTCTTTTTCGAGCAACGCCGTGATGGAAAAACGACTGAACTCCTGGGCGATTGCATTGACCAGACCACCGACACCCGCTTTCCCTGTATGCGCAATTATGCCGATGGTTTTCGGATGCATGCGAAAAATTCCTGGTTGCCGTCTGCCCCTTTGATAGGAGATGGCACAATTCCGCTCACCACATGGTCTGAATGCGTAACGAAGGTGAGTATCTTGTCCTTGGCCTTTCGGTGCAGCTCCTGG
>QHOR01000052.1 GCA_003219395.1 Verrucomicrobiota bacterium
CACTGGATCACATGGTCATCCGCGCCCCTACCCGAGATGATGCGGACGCGGTGAACGGTCTCCTGTACCGGGCAAAGGACTTGCAATCCTTTATCGACACCGATCTCAAATTCATTTTCCCCGCTGTCGATCGAATGCCTTTTGCTGAATTGCTCAGTCCCCAGGGCGAGATCGAATCCTTTCGCGTGTCGCTCACCATCGATCAAATCAAGGATCGGTTGGTCAGCGAAAACAAAGGCGTTAAGGACAAGCACCTGGAGAAAATTCAGTACCTGCCGAAGAAGGTGCACGTGATCGAACATCAGATTTATAAGATACTCGCCCTTTCGTTAACGGAGATTGCGGAAATCGAGTCGCTCACGCGAAGACTGCTTCGAACCGAATTGCGAACACAAAATGGGGCGGCTTACCGGCAGCAGGCCATCGACGAACTCCAACAAGAACTTGGCCGTGCTCCGACCGAAGATGAGATCAACGCCCGCATTAATTTCAAACTAGATCAGGCTGTTGCCATTGCTTTTCCTGGAAGACTAAAGATCGAACTGGACAAAAGAATGAAATTCGACCTTGAACCATTTGAGTTCGCGGATTTGCAGAAGAACAAGTTTTTGATTCTTGGACTGGACAAGCTCGACATCATCACGATGCACCGGGACGGAAGAGTAACAGTCTATTATCGAGACCACGAGCAGCCTTTCGAACCGAATGTCGATCAAAGCGACAACCTGCTAAACCTGCCAAAATACGTATCGACGTGAGTAAGTACCGCTCGCCAAATCACACTTAGCCCACACGCGGTCAGAGGTCGTCCAATCGATCTTTTTCGTCGGCAGTACGCCGCTACGATTTGCGAGAAATGGCGGGAGCCAGTCGCTCATTTTTGGAGCAACAACGTCAGAAATCGACCCGCGGCGACACATCCGCGCCATTGTTGCAACAATCGGACTTGAATAGTTGATCTACCAAACTGCTATCGTAGTGGCTCGCATCTGGCGAATGTATCTGCCGCATCCGTAGTGGCTGTTCGCATGCGATCTTCACAGTCCTTGCACAGTCTCATTTGTTTGACACAAACGCCTCTACAACGATGAGTGTTTGCAATGAGCGAGGAACTAAAAGTATCGACTCGGCACGCATTGCGCGTTTTGCGAGCGGGTCCATTTCGCCGTTACATCATCGGGAGTGCGATTTCCGATACCGGGACGTGGATGCAGGTGATGGCACAAGGTTACGTGATGAGCACGCTCACGGATAAGGCGATCATGCTCGGAATGGCCAACCTCGCTGCCGGTCTACCGATGCTTCTTCTAACGATGGCGGGCGGCTCCGCGGCCGACCGCTTCGATAAGCGAAAAATCCTTCTCGCGACGCAGTATCTCCAGATCGCGCTGGCAATCTCCATAGGACTTCTGATCATGAGCGGCAAAATCGAGATCTGGCACATCCTGGCGTTTGCGGCCGTGCTCGGCATTTCGAACTCGTTTGAGATGCCGACACTCAATGCCTTGGTGCCGGAGCTGGTGACACGCGATGAAATTCAAAGCGCCATTGCTGTCGATCGAGCTGTGTTTCACGGCTCGCGCGTAGTCGGTCCCTCGCTTGCCGGAATTTTCATCGGCGCGTGGGGCGCAGCCTCAGCCTTTTTTTGCAACGCATTTTCGTTCGTGGCACTGATTATCGCCTTATTCATGATCCCGCCGCGCTCGCGCGGCACCGCCGAGGAAGAAAAAAAGCGCGCCAGTGGAATCAAGGATGGTTTTCGCTACGTCGCCAAAGACAAACCAAGCCTTGCAATGATCGCGCTCATCGCAGCAACCACCTTTTTCATTTTCCCGATCATTACGGTGATGATGCCGTTGTACGTGCGACTGGTGCTGCACCTTGGCGCGGATCGACTGGGTTTTTTAATGGGCGCATCGGCAGTTGGCTCAGTGATCGGGGCAATTTTCCTGATCAGCATTCCGCATCGAAGACGTGTGACTGTGATGATGGTAAACGTCTGCGTCGTCGCCTGCGCCATTTTCAGTTTATCGCGCGCGCCAAGCTTTTACGTCGCGACAGGGTTACTTATTCTGAATTCGCTTGGGTTGGCCATGAACTTCGGCTTGGCGAACACAATTGTACAGGAGCGGGCGCCCGATTATCTGCGCGGTCGAGTGTCAGCTGTGTTCATGCTGAGTTTCGTGGGGCTGATGCCGGTCGCGGGATTGGGCGTTACCGGGCTGTCCGATCTAATCGGCATGCCCACGGCGCTGGCGATTGCAGCAGTATGCTACGCCGTGATTGCGCTGATCGTGCTTGCTCGCGTACGGCGAGAATGCTCGCGACCCGCGGCGCCCGAAAGACCCGCTGCCGAGCCGGCACCGCCAATGGCTGCTGCTGTTTAGCGTGATTTCGTTTTCCACTTGTTGGAACTCCGGGCGGCATACCAGCGGTGACGCGATGCTGCGCGAAATCAAAATCAAACTTGGGTTTGATTTGATTGAATTGGACCACGGCATCCGCATGCCCCTAATGCCGGGAATTCAAAAAATGTTTGATGCGGGAGAAATTCGGTTCAGCAGTCTGCATAATTTTTGCCTGGTTCCTGCCGAAGCGACCCCGGGTTCGTCTGCTTGTCACAAATTTTCCGCCGCATCAGCCGAAGAACGCGAGCGCGCTGTTACGCAAACATTTCAGGCAATTGATCTCGCCGGCCAATTGAAGGCTCCATTCGTTGTATTGCGTCTGGGAGAGATAAGCATGCCGCAAGTTACCAATCGGTTGATTGCGATGGCGAAATCCGGCGAATACCTTTCGCGCAAATACGTGAGAGAGAAAATAAAGGCGGTGCAACAACGAGAAAGAGAGGCCCCCAAATACATGCAACACGTCAGGAGCTGCCTGCGCCGTGTAAGCGAGTATGCAGGTTCGAAAAACGTCCGCTTGGCAATCGAGAATCGCCCCGCCTATGAACAGATTCCAACCGAGCGCGAAGTGGTGGAGTTACTGGACGAGATGAACTCTGCGCAAGTTGGTTATTGGCACGATTTCGGTCACTCTCAGATCAAAGAGAACCTTGGGTTTATTGATCACGCCGAATGGCTGCGCGCCATCGGTCCACGTACTTTTGGCTGTCATGTGCAAGACTGCGTGTGGCCGGCCCGAGGGGATCAACTACCCTTTAGCGGAGGCATCGATTTTGAGAAACTTGTTCCGCTCCTTGGCACAAACTGCTTATTTGTCTGGAAGATGAACCCGAACAGGACAGCTGATGCAATTTGCCAGTCAGTCCAAATGTGGAAGCAACGGTTCGGCGAATGAAAAAAATCCTGGTCACACTTTTCCAGATTGGCGTCACCATCGCGGTGCTTTACTGGGTTTATCACGACCCCGGCAGGCGCGCCCAGATGGTTGAGGCGATCCGAAATGCTCAGTATCACTGGGTCATCCTGGGAATGCTGGCATACATGGTGGTAGAAATTGCCGCTGCTTTTCGGTGGCACGTCTTGTTGAAGGTCCAAAAGATCCGCCTGCCTCTGCCCCGCCTGGCCGGCCTGTTCTTAATCGGCATGTTTTACAATCAGTTTCTGCCCGGAGGCACGGGCGGCGACATCATGAAGAGCTATTACCTGCTCAAGGAGACGCCTGACAAAAAAGCAGGTGCGTTACTCGCCGTGGTGTTTGACCGCTTCATCGGGCTTGTTGCGCTGGTCGCCATTACTGCCACGCTGATCGGATTGCGTTACGATTTCCTCGCCCAAACTACCCAGACGCGAAACTTGCTCTGGCTCCTGCTTTTTCTCCTGGGCACATCAGTGCTGACACTGATATCCACATTTGTAATCAGCGGATTTAATTTGTTCCATTCATTGCCGGAAAAATTCCCTGGTCGCGACAAGCTGATCGAGATTTCCGCCGCGTATCATCTCTACGCGCACCACTGGCGCGCAACGCTCGTGGCGTTTGGAGCGTCTCTCATAGCGCACCTCGCGACGTTCACCACTTTTCTTTGTGCGGCTTACGCCCTGGGGGCGCCCGTGCCACTGGTCAACTTTTTTGCTGTGATGCCCGTGGAACGCACCATTTCTGCGTTACCCATCAGTTTCGCGGGAATTGGTCTTCGGGAAAAAGTCTTGCAGATCATGCTTAGCGGACTTTGCGGAGTGCCGGAAGCAAAAGCCATTCTCATCGGCTCGCTTAGTTTTCTCATCATCCTCGTGTGCTGTGTGCCAGGGGCACTGGTTTATCTATTTTACAAGCCGAGTGGCGCTGTGGCGCGTGTGAAAATGCGCGAAATGCAACAGGAAGTAGTCACGCTGGAACACGAGATTGGCGAACCGGAATGACGTTCTTGCTTCGCAGATCGTGATTCAGTTTTGACGATGTACCCGCTCGACGATTGACGGATCAGCGTTTCGTATGAAAAACAAACGCCCATTTATTATCGCCACTTTCGCCATCACTGTTGACGGAAAGGTGACCACGAAGAAGTTGGCGCCGGTCGATTTCACTTCCCGCGAAGACAAGTTGCATTTATTTCGACAGCGCGCTTCGGCCGACGCCGTATTAATCGGACACACCAGTTTAAAGCGTGACAATGTGCGGCTCGGTCTTCCGGCAGAATTGCAGGAGACCAGACTCAAGCACGGTCAAAGCCGCTGCCCGTTACGTGTAATTGTTTCCAATGAAGGCAGAATCGATCATCGTCTGAAAATTTTTCAGTCCGATGTCTCGCCCATCGTCATTTTTTCTACGAAGCGAATGCCGCGAAAACATCAGCTGGCGTTGGAGAAAAAGGCGATCCTTCATCTTAGCAGTTCAAAGAATCTCGACCTTGTCCGGATGCTGGAAACACTGCGCAAGGAATACAATGTTCTCACAGTTGAATGCGAAGGCGGACCAACTCTCTTTCGATCGTTACTAGAACGAGGCCTCATCGACCAACTCAATCTTACCGTTGCGCCTTACATGTTTGGCGGAGCAAAGGCTCCGACGCTAACAGGCGTGAATAAGGAATTCCTGCCCGCCAGCGTCCAATGTTCGTTGAGCGATATGCGCACCATCGGCGACGAGTGCTTTCTTACTTATCGAATCAGTCGCCGGCGGAGACCTCGGAAGTAGGCGTCTCTCTGCAGCGCGGTCGCCGCACAAGTTCGCCTTCACAGTTTGGGCAAACGAAATTCATCTGCCCGGAGCAACTCGCGCAAAAAGTGCATTCGTAACTGCAAATGTATGCGACTCCGCGCGGTGCAAGCGCAGCTTCGCATTTTTCGCAAACGGCTTTCAGCTCCAGTGCCATTCCTCTCAACTCTCCAAGAGCGCCTCAAATCGTTCAACGACGAAGTTGTAGTCCGGATTGCTCAGTTTTTAGCGTGTGGTGACTAATCATTTTGTATACGCTGGCCATCTTTTCCGGAGGAATGAATATGTTCAAATCATTAAGCTGCTTCACTGCGATCACCATTGTAACTGCGTTACAAATAACGCAATCCGTCGCGGCTGATGCGGAGTGGGATCGAACCGTGCTACCGCGTCCACCACAGCCGTTTCAAGGTGTGGCCCAGCGTTCCTTGCAAGGCTCTGTCGCGGACTTTACTCAGCCAGTAAATGCGCCACCCAACGTACCGAATATCCTGCTCGTTTTGATTGATGATGCCGGCTTCGGTAATCCATCCACGTTCGGCGGGCCCATCGCGACGCCTACGTATGACAAGTTGGCGGCCGAGGGACTTCGTTACAATCGATTCCACGTCACAGCTCTTTGTTCCCCCACACGTGCAGCGTTGCTTTCGGGGCGAAATCATCACGCAGTGGGATTTGGTTCTATTTGCGAGTTGGTCGGTGGCTGGCCGGGCTATAGCACCAACTGGCCAATGAGCGCCGCGTCCATCGCACAGATTCTTCAGGGCAACGGCTATAACACGGCTGCCATCGGCAAGTGGCATCTAACACCTGACGCAAAACAAGGACCCGCTGGCCCGTTTGACCGCTGGCCAAACGCGCTCGGCTTCGATTATTTTTGGGGGTTTCTCGGTGGAGAAAGCGGCCAATTCGATCCCGTCCTTGCAGAGAATAACAGCATCATCGGCGTACCAACTCAGAAGAACTTCTATCTAAACGACGCGATGGCAGAGCACTCTATTACTTGGATTCGCGCTCAAAAAGCTCAGGCGCCGGACAAACCTTTCTTTCTCTACTTCTCGACTGGAGCAACCCACGCGCCGCACCAGGTACCCAAGGAATGGAGCGACAAATACAAAGGCAAATTCGATCAAGGCTGGGATAAGTTGCGTGAGGAAACCTTTGCCCGTCAGAAGCAGCTCGGTGTGATCCCCTCCAACGCCAATCTCACCCCCCGCGATCCAGCCTTTCCCGCCTGGGACAGTGTACCGCCGGAAGTAAAGAAATTGTATGCGCACCAAATGGAGGTATATGCCGGGTATCAAGAAAATGCCGACAACGCTGTCGGCCGCGTCGTGCAAGCGATTGAGGAGATGGGTCTGGCCGATAACACGCTAATTATTTATATCTTTGGTGATAACGGCGCGAGTATGGAAGGGACGGAGACCGGGACGTTCAACGAAATGACAACCCTGAACGGCGTTCCGCTCACGAGCGATCAGCAACTAAAAGCGATCAAAGCTTACGGTGGTCTGGACAAATGGGGCGGGCCAGATATGGCTCCGCATTACGCAGCTGCGTGGGCATGGGCTGGTAACACGCCCTTTAAATGGGGTAAGCAGGTGGCTTCACATCTGGGCGGCATTCGTAATCCAATGGTCATTGCATGGCCAAAACGAATTAAAGACA
>QHOR01000053.1 GCA_003219395.1 Verrucomicrobiota bacterium
ACGTTTGTTTCCGGTCTTTTAATCTCGCCCGTGATATACGCCGCCGCGTTCCAACCAGAGTAAGAATACATCACGTAAACCAATGCCACGGCAAATGGCGCGCCAAAAATGGCCATCGTGTCGCCGCGCTCGGGCAAAAAACTGATGGGCTGTTTTGGATGCATAAACAATCCCGCAGCGATAAGCGCGCCGATCAGAAGCAATTTCACGAGCGTAGAAAGATTTTGAAACGCACTGCCGACCTGGAGATTCCCGAGATGAAAAGCCGTGACCGCCCAAACAACCACAAATGATAACAGCATCGGCGAGCCGACGCCGAACACTCCGACAAAATATTTCCCGAATGCCATCGCAGCGAGTGCGATTGGAGCGGCAAATCCAACGGTAGCGGAAACAAATCCCGCCATAAATCCGAGTGCGGGATGATAGATCTGAGATAAAAAATGATATTCCCCGCCGGAGCGCGGCAGCGCGGCGCTGAGCTCGCCATAGCAAAGCGCGCCGCAAAGCGCAGTGATTCCCCCAATGATCCAAAGCATAAGCAGTGGGAAGCCCGACTGAATATCCGCCAATTGAAAACCAAGGCTGGTGAAGATGCCGGTGCCAATGATGTTGGCAATAACAATGGAAGCTGCCGTAACGAAGCCAATGGTGCGCCGCGGAAGTCGTGACGCGACGGGACGAGATTCAGTAACTGTACTCATCTCTAGAGCGACAATCCCGAGATTATCGGGCGTCGCGAATTCTTTCGCAGGCCTCCGTAAATCCACAATTGGCCGATGATCCTTTTATCATTCTGAGCGCAGCAAAGAATCTCTGATTATTTCTTTTGGCGACGGACCGTGCGATTCCTGATTTGTCAGAAGCCATTCCCGGCATGACTGTGAAAGCGGCATGAATCCATTGCTCTCGATTGAAACAGCCACCCAACTGGCAGTCTTTCTTGCAAATCGTCCCGGGGCACTTGCGCGCGTGTGTGAAGCGCTGGCTAAAGCAGAAATCAATATCCACGCGTTGAGTACGTCGGACACTGTGGATCACAGCGTGGTGCGGATGGTAGTAAGCGACCCCACCAAGGCGCTCATGCTTCTGGGCGAGGCGGGCACTCTCGCCCTGGAGACCGAAGTGTTGATGATCGAGACCGCGAGTCAGCCCGGTGTGCTGGCCAAAATCGCGGAGCGTCTTGCTGAAATTAAAGTAAATATCGAATATGCTTATCTCGCCGGCGGGCGCGGGGCGGAAAAGGGTCTGATCGTTTTGCGGCCATCGGATGTAGAAAAGGCGAAGCACGCTCTGAATGACTTGTAAGATGTTCCGTTTGTAGCGGGCATCGCCGATGCCGGTCGGGTTTAACGACCCGGTTACGTGAACGGCGATACTCGCCGTGAATTCAGGGGCGAATCTCGATCGTCGTGCCATCTGGCGTCACCCGCCAGAGTTCTTCGATTTCCTCGTCGGTCATTGCGATGCAGCCCGCAGTCCAATTCTTCCAACGATGAAATGCGCCAATCCAACCACGCCCGTTTTGAATTCCATGGATCATAATGTCAAAACCCGCTGAGACGCCCCGCACGGCCGCCCGCCTGCTATCATCATCTGACGGATAAGAAATGTGCAGCGCGAGATGAAAATTGCTTTGCGCATTTCGGCCGTCGACCTTGTAAATTCCCTCGGGCGTTTTCATGTCGCCTTCTTCCTGCTTCGCTCCGATTGGGTTCCGGCCCAGTGCGATTCGATAACGCTTGATCTGGTTGCCATCGCGAAAGATCGATAACCTCTTCTCCGATTTTTCCACGACAATCCGATCGATTGCTGTTCCCATCGGCAGCGGCTGCCAGTTGTGATGCGCATAGAAGTAGATGGCCAACATGCAGACGGCAATCAACACCGCAGATGCCACAATCATTTTGCCAATCACATCCATGATCTTAATGCCTCAAGCCCAAATGCAATATTGGCGTAAATGGTCCGTGCGCCTCCGATTGGTGATTGCCAATGCGCATTCAATGCCGGATAGATGCGCGGCGCTTTTATGACTTCGGTACGGACTTTTCTCGGTCACCCATATCCGCTGGGTGCGACGTGGATGGGAAACGGCGTTAACTTTGCCATCTTTTCCGAGCACGCCACCGGTGTTGAGCTGTGTTTGTTCGACGGAATTGATGCTATCGAAGAAAACATTCGCATCCCGATCCATGAACACACTGATCAAGTTTGGCATGTGTTTTTGCCGGATGTGCGTCCGGGACAATTGTACGGTTTCCGGGTTTCTGGTCCATACGATCCAGGACGCGGATTGCGCTTCAACAGTTCGAAACTTCTTCTGGATCCGTACGCGAAGGCTATCGCCGGAGAGGTGAGTTGGGCAGATGAAATGTTCGGTTACATAATCGGAGGTGAGAAGGAAGATTTAATACAGGATTTCCGTGATGATGCATGGGGAGTGCCCAAATCGGTGGTCATCGACACCGCCTTCGACTGGCACGGCGACAAGAGGCCGGGTACCCCGTTGCACAGTTCTGTGATTTATGAACTGCACGTCAAAGGCTTCAGCAAACTTTGCCCGGATGTGCCGGAGAATTTGCGGGGCAGTTATGCCGCGCTCGGCAGTCCGGCAGCCATTGATTATTTCAAAAAACTCGGCGTAACAGCGATCGAGCTGTTGCCAGTCCACGCGCACATTGACGACAAGGTGCTGGTTGACCGTGGCCTCACGAATTACTGGGGCTACAACACAATCGGTTTTTTCGCGCCGCACGGGCAGTACTCGAGTGGTGGGCAAATGGGTGAACAGGTCTCCGAGTTCAAATCCATGGTGCGCAGTCTTCACACGGCCGGAATCGAAGTGATACTGGACGTGGTCTATAATCATACTGCCGAAGGAAATCACCTCGGGCCAACCTTGTGTTTTCGCGGAATCGACAACCTCGCTTACTACCGGTTACGTCCGGAGAACCCGCGTTTTTATCTGGATTTCACCGGCACAGGCAACACTTTTGATCTACTCCATCCGCGCGTGCTGCAGCTGGTGATGGATAGCCTGCGTTATTGGGTGGAGGAAATGCACGTCGATGGATTTCGTTTCGATCTGGCGTCCACGCTTGCACGTAATCACGATGGGGTAAACATGCTGCATCCATTCCTGCAGGTGATTCAGCAGGATCCCATCCTTTCAAATGTGAAATTAATCGCGGAGCCGTGGGACGTGGGAGACGGAGGCTACCAGGTTGGGAATTTCCCGGCGCCATGGTCGGAGTGGAACGGGAAATACCGCGACACGATCCGCAGTTTCTGGAAAGGCGATGAAGGCCGAATTGGCGAAATGGGTTACCGGCTCACAGGAAGTCCCGATCTGTATGAACATAACGGGCGGCGTCCTTACGCCACCATCAATTTTGTAATCGCGCACGATGGTTTCACGCTCAACGACCTGGTGAGTTATAATGACAAGCACAACCAGGCGAATGGCGATGCCAACAACGATGGTGACAACAACAATTTCTCATGGAATTGCGGCGTGGAAGGTCCGACCGACGATCCACAGATCAACACGTTGCGCGACCGGCAGCGACGCAACTTTCTGACCACGCTTTTTCTTTCTCAAGGCGTGCCGATGCTCTGTGGCGGAGACGAGTTGGGGAGATCCCAGAACGGCAATAACAACGCTTATTGCCAGGATAACGAGATCAGTTGGTTCAATTGGACGCGCGACGAAAAGCGAAATCGATTTCTCGAGTTCACGCGAAAGCTGGTCCGATTTCGTCATGCGCATCCTGTATTTCGTCGCTCCAAGTTTCTTCAGGGCCGGCGAATACGCGGTTCGGAAATTCGTGATGTGATGTGGTTCAATCCCGGTGGGAGTATGATGAGCGATGAAGACTGGGCGTCGCCATTCGTACGTTGTATGGGGATGCTGCTCAGTGGCGATACCAGCGATGTTCTCAATTTCGAAGGCGCGCCGATCCGTGACGACACGTTTCTGCTGCTGATTAATGCGCATTACGAACCAATCCCTTTTGTCCTGCCTGGCCAGGAGCATCTCGAGTGGCAATTGATCCTCGACACAATGGACCCGAACGGTTTCCTGGCGGAGCCGCAAAAATTCGCCTCAGGCGATGACGTCGACCTTGGCGGTCGCGCCTGTTGTTTGCTCCAGCTGGTAAGCGGAACGCAAGCGCAGGCTCGCGAGGAATCCTGGAAGAAACGCCGCGTTGAGTTTCCGGCCCTGAGTGCCGAGGAAGAACGCGCTCGCCGCAAATAGCCTGTTGCCACGGAAGCGAAATTGGGCAACGCAATCTTCTTGCCAGAAACGAATTAGTTTATAGAGATACAGAGCGCATATTTTGATGCGCGACCAAATTTTTGGTCAGTGATTCGCCATGACACCAAGTTCTCTTGTTATCGTCACTGATCGAGGCGAGTTAAAAGCATACCGGGTGAACGAGACGCCGACGCGCGGACCGAGCCTGCAATTAGTGCAGGCATTCAATATCACCGAGGCACACGGAAGATTGGTCGACAAACTGAGTGACCTGGCGGGACGCTTTCCGGTGACCAACGGCCCCGGCGGCCATCACGGCGCCGGCTCCATTGCCGAGCGGACACAGTTGGGAACGGAAACGGAGCGCCGCATTCATAAGGAGCTCGCCGATCAAATTACAAAAATCGTTTCGTCCAATGGGAAGGAGGGATGGGCATTCGCCGCGCCGGCCGAAATTCATGGGGCGATTGTCGACCTTCTGCCTGCAGCTGTTCGGGACCGAATTGTTGAACACGTAAAATCGGATTTGGTGAAAGTGGAACCGGCGAAACTCATTTCGCGGTTTCGTTCGTTGCAGCAAATTTAAATCAAAGATGCTCGATTCTGGATTCTCGAAACTGGACGAAAAAGGCTTGGCGATTGCCCCCTCGGTCGAGCATCAGGTATCCGGAATCCAGCGTCGGAATTTTTTATTCTCTCAACGCGAGGGAGCGCACTACTATCTAATTAATCATGCAACTGCCTGTTAAGATCTCGTACCGGGGTCTGGAGAAATCTGACCAGATCGACAATCTCGTTTTCGAATATGCGGCGCGACTCGAAAAATTTTGCGATCACATCAATCGCTGCGATGTGGCCATAGAACAAACCAATCACACACATCAAAAAGGAAATCCCTTCCGTTGCCGCATCGACGTCACCGTGTCGCGGGGCCACGAGCTGGTTGCTGACGAAAGACAAATGGACAATGGCTCACACCAGCCGCTCAACAAGGTGATCCACGACGCGTTCAAAACGATGGAACGCGAACTGCGCCGCGTTGTGGACAAGCAAAGACGCGACGTCAAAACGCATGCCGATTCGCGGTCGCCGAAATAATCCCGCTCCAGCTAAGGGCGATTAAGCGCAATCGGTGGTCTGCCATAAGCAGCAACGAATCGGCCAGTGCATTGGCAGAAACGCTTTCATGCCACCTGACGAGAAAACTCTAGTCACGGCGTCTCGCCAATCCCCAGTACGCAAGAAACGCTGTCAAAACCAGCAGAGGAGCCACGACCAAAAAGAAACCGTACGGGTGTTGAGCCAGCGGAATACCACCTACATTCATGCCAAACAAGCCTGCTACCAGGTTGATCGGCAAAGCCAACACAGTGACCAGCGTTAACACAAACAGTGTTCGATTAGTCTGTTCGTTGACAACGGCGGCCAGTTCTTCCTGAAGCTGTTTCACACGCTCAACCAAGGCGGCTGTGTCGCTGATGGCATTGGAGAACTTCTCTGCGGCTTGTTGCAGGTTTCGAAGCTGTTCTTGTGTGATCCAATCAGGAGGTCGATCAAGAAGGCGAAAGAATGCAGCCGGTTCCGGGGCCAGAAGCCGTTGGAGTCGAACCAACATCCGGCGTAGAGAACCAAGTTCGCTGCGACTGACGGAAACGCGCTTGGCCAGCAGCTGGTCTTCCATTGGATCCACTCGCGTGGTGGACCTCCGCACAATGTCAACCAGCACACTGGCCTGATCTCGCAGCAAGTGCGACAGAAGTTCAATCGGCGAGCGAAAGACTTGACCGGCTTGCACCGCGGCCCGGAGTTTGTCTACCGAGCGCAATGGCCGGATGTGTGCGCTTACCAGCAAGCGCGACGTGATGCACAGGCTGGTACTCGCAACTGCCGAAGCCTCAAATGTGAAATCAAAGAGCACGTCATGGATGTGCGCCAGCAGTGAATCGGCGTCCTGCTTCAGACGAGTGGAGCCTACACCAGCATGCAACGATTCGTAAAAGGCATCGGGCAGGGTCACATACCGCCGTAGCCAGGGCTCAGAAGCCGCATGGGAACTCGAAAAATGCAACCAAAGGAATTCACCCGGTACGTCTGGACCCGGTGCGGTCAAAAAATCAATCGCCGATTGCGAAGTGATTTCGCGCGCTGGCTCGTTCGGGACAAAATGATACCCCCAGATGAGGCCCTCGCCTTGGTCTGAATCGGAAGCAGAATCGACATTTTCCCTGGTGGTTTGAGCAGCCATTACTGTTCAGCTTCTCTTTTACAACGGGAAGATATCTAACAAGAAGGCGCCAGGCCAACCAGCACTTTGAGAATTGATACTCATCAATTGAAAGCTTACAACGGGCGTGCGTTTGTTTCCGGCTGTTGTAGCAGGTTCGCAGCGCAGCACAGATTTCTGCTAAGCGACAGTGAATGAGTCAAGTTGGCGGACGTCGTAATTGTGCCCGCGGCGCGGGTGGCCCGCCACTTCGGATAAAACAGACCAGCGATAACGCAAAGATGAGCAGTCCGAAAGGACACACGATCTCGGCCAGCAGCTCGGCGAAGAAAGAGACATCCGGCACTCGCATCGGCTGAGGCCGCTCAAGTAAC
>QHOR01000349.1:0-1213 GCA_003219395.1 Verrucomicrobiota bacterium
AACTTATGAAGAAGCTCCAAGCCAAATTCACCATACGCTTGGTCGCGGCAATGCTCGTTACTCTGGCTGTTATCGGCCTTAGTGCTCTTGCAATGCATGCGCCCACCCAGAATCAAAACTCGCTGACCCGTTCCTTAAAGAACGTTCAAACGGATAAGGCCACGCTGTTCTACGCCGATCACAGGGCGGACCGAGGTTGGTGCGTGGAGATGGTCCTGCCGGGAACTGGCGAGAGTAACGCCGCGACTGAGAACTTGAAGTCAGCCGTAGCTACGCTTTAGTCGCTCGGTTGTTCAGTTAACCAATCAATGGGCCAGTCCCGAAGATTTCGGGGCTGGCCGTGTTGTGTACTGGCTAACGGACTCATGCCACAACCGGCAGTATGACGCTCGCCTTCTCCAAGTCTAATGGTATTTAACAATTCGCGAATCACGCGAAAAGCTAAATTAAAGGGCAGGCGGGCCTGATTTATCCTTCGTGGGTTAGTAATGGTACATCCGCATCTCGTCATTCGGCAAAGCATTATTTGGGTCAATTCATCCTTTCCTCGACTTAGCTAGGCGGAAGGGGCGTCACGCTGAAAAATGATCGCTGAAGGTGCGAGTTGTGCTTAGCATCTTACGAGGTGAATTCGAAGTGCATCTACGCGGCTTGGTTCCTCCTACATTTCTTTCTCATAACTGCAGTTTGCTTTGCCGGGATATTCTCGTTGGTCGCAGCCGGCGCGACAATGTTGCCCTCCGCATCAGACAGGTACGCGCGAAAGGCTGAGCTGATTGCGGCATCTTTTTTGGGAAAGGAGGCAGGTGCGTACAGTCCTGTGCGCCGAGGCATCGCCACCTATCTACATGCTGCCGGCATTCAGGCTGGATACACCTTTTTTGCGCCTAACATCCCGGATTACCACAAGCTAACGTTCGAACTTTATCACGAAGACGGACGCATAGAATATCAGTCTCCGCATGTGATTGGAAGAGCAGCAGCCCTCCGATTGGAAAGTTTGTTAGACCGATTAGCGGATCAGCGTTACGAGCCGATACGGGAAGTGGTCGTCAAGATGCTCGCGCTAGCTGTCTGGAGAGAGCGTCCTGACGTGAAAAGAATTCGAGCCACTTTCGGGGCGATTAGTCCTCCTGACATCAATGACTTTGAGCGCGGCAAGGGCGAATCATTCCAGCCCATGTTCAGCTACGATTTCAGCCTGCGTGAGCAG
>QHOR01000349.1:1236-2473 GCA_003219395.1 Verrucomicrobiota bacterium
GAATCTCATAGAATCTTTATTTCTTTCGTTGGCTTCTGTAAAGGTGTTGTCATGGCTGTGCTGCGACGCTGGTGGAGTGGATTCCTAGCATTCCTCTTCCCTCCGGAGACAGACAAATGGCTCGGCGCTTTACGTATCGGGATTGGACTGCAACTAGCCGTTTACACGCTCTTCTTAAGAAGTGACTGGCACTACTTATTTGCGAGCACCGGCAGGGGCCTTGTCAGCCGCAAACTAGGAGAAGCCATTACATCCTTCGATAGTCCGCTCATTCCCAAGCTCGCCTGGCTTGTTGCTGCTGGCGGGTACGTTCATATCAGTGAGGACGCCGTGCTGTCGATCGCCTGGGCGTGTTTGCTTTGTACGGGACTATTGTTATCAGTGGGCCTGTTCTCTCGCGTGGCCGCAATCGCTGCGTGGTTTCTTCATCTTTGCGCAGCGGAAAGTGGCGGGCTATTCGCCTACGGCGCTGATAACTTCATGACCACCGGGCTCTTTTATTTGATGTTGTCCCCATTGCCAGATCGATACTCATTCGATCATTGGCTGCTAAAAGCAGACGTGGGAACTCCACAGCTTTTAGGTTTCTGGCGCCGCGTTTTGCAGGTGCACATGTGCTTCGTTTACTTCATCGGCGGACTGGCGAAATGTCTGGGCAACGGCTGGTGGGATGGCTCCAATCTCTGGCGATCGCTGACCCGACCGCCTTTCAATCTTATTTCACCGGACATTCTTGTTCGATTTGAATACGCGCTGCCGATCCTCGGAATTTCAATCTGTTTAGTCGAGCTAGGCTATCCGATTTTCATTTGGATCAAGAAGACCCGCCTATTTTGGCTGGTTTGTATTCTGTGCATACATGCGGCGATTGGACTGGCAATGGGAATGTACCTTTTCGCCCTGGTGATGATCGTTCTGAATCTTGCCGCCTTCGGCGTCGGCATGAGCAGGAACCAATCGTTGACTGCCGAGTTAACGGCGGGCCGGAGCGAAGCGCAAACCCCCGCCTTTAACCAACGCGAAAGCGCACGTCCCGAATCGCCCTGCCGCCGAAACGCTGCTTGAGTTTTCGCAAAATTTCGGCCTTGGAAATCTGTTCCAGTTCGTAGTGCAAGGCTGGCTGTAGCACGCGAACGTAAAGAACGCCTTCGCGCAGTGCTACCGGCGCCGAGTGCGTAGCAATGAATTCCCCGACGATTTTTCCCCACGCCTCCATCACTTCGGTCTCATGCAAACG
>QHOR01000349.1:2490-3224 GCA_003219395.1 Verrucomicrobiota bacterium
TCAATTTTGGGACCAAGTCCGCAGGCGACTGCCAGCGGTCGGCTCGCATCTTTCTCTCAGGAAGACCTCGCCATTCGGCGATCACAGTGGCGCGGAGAGAAGGGTTCATGGAGAGGTCTAAGAGCTGAAGGGTTGAAGCATTGAAGCGACAAGATCAACGATCACGGTGTTCCTTCAAATCTTCACCGCTTCAGCAGGCATCAATATTTTCGCCGCATATGACTTGGAAGAATATTCAGCTCGGTGCGATATTTGGCCACGGTGCGTCGTGCAATGGGAATACCGCGCTCGCTCAGAATCTCAACGATCTCGTTGTCGCTCAAGGGTTGATTACCATCCTCACGCTTGATCAGGTCTAGAATAGCTTCTTTCACGCTAGTGTTGCTCAGCGATTCACCGCTGGCAGTCTGATAGCCGGGCGTAAAGAAGTATTTCATTTCAAAAATACCTTGCGGTGTGGCCATATACTTGCCGGAGACGGCCCGACTGACTGTCGTTTCATGCACGCCGACCGCATTGGCCACTTCTGCCATGGTCATCGGTTTCAGATGTGATCGCCCATGCTCAAGAAAGTCGCGCTGCCTCGCAACGATTTGTTTCGCAATGTTGGAAATCGTTTGCTGGCGCTGATGGATCGAACGGATCAGAAATTTGCCGCTCCGGATTTTGTCGCGGATATAATCTTTAACGTCGCCGCTCTGCGTGTTGCCCGAGGCGATGATATCTTTGTACAG
>QHOR01000349.1:3250-5144 GCA_003219395.1 Verrucomicrobiota bacterium
TCCACCTTTTCTACCGTCACATCCGGGAGCACATAGTTTTGCGGCGCAGCCGCAAAGACTTGGCCGGGGCGCGGATTCAGCCGTCCAATGTTCTCAGCCGCTTTTTGTACCTCCTCTACACTAATCGCCATCCGACGCGCGATTTCAGGAAAGCGCCGCCTGCCTAAATCCTCCATGTGTTCTGAAACGATTTTGTACTCCAGGCTGTTTTCTTTTCCTTGTCGCCTTAGTTGAATGAGCAAACAGTCGCGCAAATCGCGCGCGCCAACTCCGGCCGGATGGAAACCTTGTACTAAGGCCAGCATCTTCTCGAAATCTCCCGTGGGGATTCCGGAGGTCAGTGCCATTTCCTCCGGTGCGCTTTGGAGAAATCCATTATCATCGATGTTGCCAATAACTAGCTCCGCGGCTTTGCGGTCGCTGGCGTTGAGGGCGGTTTGATTTAATTGTCCCAGCAGATTTTGCTGAAGCGTTTCCTGCACCGGTATGGAATCGAAAAAGAACTCGCGCTTATCTTTCGCTTCCCGTGAACTCCGCAAACCGTCTGCACCGGAGCTGGCCGACTGTGCCATGTAATCGCGCCATTCTTCATCGAGGCTTACGAGCTTCTCGAATTCGTTCTCGAAATCATCGGCAACGGAAGACTCGCCTTCCTCCTGAGCGTCGGGGCCGGGCTCATCTGTCAATTCCTCGAGGACGGGATTTGTTTCCATCTCCTGCTGAACCAGGTTGCGCAGCTCAAGCAGCGGGGTCTGGAGGACGAGCAGACTCTGCTGGAGCTGAGGCGAGAGAACTTGCTGTAAGGCAAGGCTCTGCCCGGCAACCAGTCGAGTCTGCATTCCTTGTCCGGCCACACGCCGAGTTTACCGGCGTCGCTCCTGGCGAGCAAGCAATTCAAGGAAGCCGTTTTGTATCAGACTCCGTCGTGAGTCGCTTCGCCAGCTGGACGAAAATGACCAATGAGGAATGTGTAATGACGAGCGGAATGCCAAAATCTGAATTACGAACAATTCGTGTACGAGGCGGTTCATCATTTGAGCAGTCGAGCTGCCTTATTTCCCATCGGCCTGCATCTTTCCATTCACCATTATCCAATTGACGCTGCCGTCGAACGCGATGATTTCGTCGAATGCGTCTCGGCCTTCACGGGAGGGAATAGCTATTAGGTCCGCTCGAAATCCGGGCCGAATTCGGCCGAGCGCGTTCTCCTGGTGCAGCGCCGACGCCGGATTCACCGTTACCATCTTTACAATCTCCTCGGGCGAGCTCCCAAGCCGACTGCGCTGAAACGCACGCATCTCTGCAAACAAGCTCAGACTCTCATTGCTGGCGAGGCTATCAGTCCCAAGGCAAATGTTGAACCCAAGACGGCGCAATCGTTCGGATTGAAAGGGGCTGTGACCAAAATACTCATGACTGCGCGGCGAATGGGCGATATGGAATTTTGTCGTCAGTTTTTCAACCAATTCGAAGTCGGATTCGGTCAGTTCGTTTAAGTGCGCAACGATCCAGCGATTCGGTAGCGTACGGCTGCCGAGCGCGCCAACGAACGATCGCAGTGGCGTTTCATGCCCGCAGTCCCGCATGTCACGTCCAATATTTTTCATGAATTCGTAAAGCGGACCTGAAGCATCTCGAAACATCTCCATTTCCTCTCGCGATTCCGCCAGATGCGTCGTCAGCAAGAGATCTGCGTCGGTTTGCTCACATCGTTCATACAGAGTTTTGGTTGCCGTAAACAGCGCATGCGGCGCTAATCCGCAGTTTTGCACAGACCTGAGCGACTCGATTGCGAACCCGACAAATTCGTTCGCGCGGTTGGGCGAGCGCACGTCGATCAACTCTGCGAACCACCACGTGCGAATTGGTGCATCTGGGAAGTGACGGATCAGAT
>QHOR01000054.1:0-4825 GCA_003219395.1 Verrucomicrobiota bacterium
TCAGCAATTGTACCTGCTGGAAAAGAAAAACGGCCAGTTGAAACAAAGCGCTACGCTGCCGGTGCGTTTCGTCCCGATGACAAGCGAACCTGAGAAGCAAAGTGAGAAGTGATCGGTGAAAGGCGGGACGCGAATGTGGGCGCACCTTCTGACTAATCACGTCTTTCGTGGCAGGAAAGCACGCGCCGCTTGTCACTTAATCGCCGCCAGTTTCTTCAAATCGATGCGTTTGACCCATTCCTGCAATTCCTTTGGGTCCTGGTTCTGCAGCTCGATTTGCACGAAATAACGATTCGCGATCATGACCCAGAGAGTCGCGTGCTTGCTTTCTTTCTCGAACGCTTCGAAGCCGGGGTTGCCATCGATCGTGACGGATTTTCCGTAGCCTTCGTTGGTTTCGCTGTTGTTGTTCCAGGCAGCCGTCGTCGCGTTTACGTAATCCGGGTTTGCTACGGAATCGAGTATGCTGATTGCTGCTGTCGGGGCTTTGTCGCCTTCACCCTTGTGATAATCACGATGCACGTTTGTGATTCTGAATCCGCCGACGTCTTCCGTCGAACCTTCCGCTTTCTCGGCAACCCAGCCTTGCGGAGGGTCCGGCAAAATAGGAAGCAGTTTCTGATAATCAACGGCGTCGGGAACCAGAATCGGTTCGTTCTGGGCGTCCACCACGGAAATCTGGCAAATGATAGTCAGCGCCAGTGCGAACAAGGTCGCGCTCGCGGCGGAGCCAAACCTCGGCTGAGGAACGAGAGCCGTCGATTTCATGCTAACCTCTTTCCCGCAATTAGAGATCTCCCTACACGATTGACTTTACAGCAACTGTCAAGACTCTTGGCCGATGCGAATACCAGAGCCTGCAAATGGCAATTTACGTAAAGACGCACTCTGCACTTGTGCTGTTTGGCTTCCGTTTACGCTTCTCCCTTCGCAAGGGTGAGGCTTGTTTTTTGGGACGGTATGCCGCAAAGCCCACAGCTCCCGCCTAGGCAGTGCTACGGCCGCAATTCTCTCCCATTGGGCAAAGGGAGAGGTGGACAGTTTTTCGAACGCCGCACAAACAGCCTGTTGATGGCCGTGTGGATTCTGGCGGTGGCGGCGCGGCTTATTCTGGTCGATCAGCCCTACGTCGATGATTGGAGCTGGCGGCAAAGCGATGTTGCGGCGATTGCGAGCAACTTTTTCCAACATGGTTTTCGTTTTGGCTGTCCCCAGATTGACTGGGCTGGCGCGGCAGCGGGATACGTCGGAACAGAGTTTCCCATTCTGCCGTTTTTCGCGGCGATCTGCTACAAATTCGCCGGTATTCACGAATGGATTGGGCGCGGCGAATCGGTGATTTTCTTTGCTATCTCGCTGCCATTTTTCTTTTTGCTCGTGCACGAAGTCTTCGGCAGCACACCGGCCATTTGGGCTGCGTTTTTCTATGCTTTTACGCCTCTGAACGTCTTTGCGGGCCGATCATTCATGCCGGATGTGCCATCGCTTAGCTTAGGAATTATTGGATTGTATTTTTTTCTCGGTTGGCTTCGCGAGCGCAAAACGGCGCAGTTTTATCTGGCTGCGATTGCGATTTCCTTGTCACTCCTGATCAAGCTCACGAGTATCGTGATTGCCGCGCCGATTTTGTATCTGATTGTAGCCGGGATTGGTGATCCCGGCCGAGCCCAAGGGGACCTCGTAACAAGCCGGGATCGCCGATCCTGGCTACAGCTCGCAGCGTTTGCGGCTATCGCGCTACTGCCTTCGAGCATTTGGTATTGGCACGCACATCAAATCGCCGAAAAGTTCTACCCGCATCATTTTTTCGGTGCCGGGGGAGTTCGATTGGAAAGCTTTGCGTGGTACTGGAACATCGGGGAACAAACTGCGACGTCGAGCCTGACGCCGATTGTCGCAATCTTAGCATTAATCGGTTTGTTCGTAGCGCCGCGTGGAAAATTCCGCTGCATCTTTGATTGGTGGCTGGCGGCCATGGTTCTTTTTGTTGTAGCCGTGGGTTACGGCAATCGTCATCCTTGGTACCAACTTCCTCTCGTGCCCATCGCCGCTGCGTTTGCCGGCGTCGGTTGCGCGTTTCTTCAATCGAAAATTTCTTCGCGCGTTGCGATCGTCGCGTTGTCCATCTTGCTTACGAGTTCGTTTGCAATTCTAGCCTTCTTGTACGTGCGACCTCTTTATGAACCAACAGCTGCACAACTTCGCCACGCTGGTCTGGAATTAAACCAGCGTACGTCGGGCGATGCATTGATTGTCGCCGTGGACGGCGGCAATCCAACGATATTCTATTATGCTGGGCGTAAAGGCTGGCATTTTCTCGAGCAAAATGGAATTTACGGCGGCAATCCAAAGAATAGTCAGCAAGCGATTGCCGATCTTGAGAGACTGCGTCGGCAGGGCGCAACGCATTTTGTTCTTACCACGCCCAGGTTTTGGTGGTTGGAATCATATCCTCAGTTCGCTCAGCATCTCACCGAGAGTGCAACGGTACTTAAGGCGACTCCAGAATTCGAGATTTACGAGCTGAACCGAGCGACACGATGAGAGGGTATTGCGCAGGTGAAGTCCTGCTCGGCAGGCTAGATGCCCACCGGGCCCCACAGCCAGGATGGCTCGGCTCGTTCGTGCTAGACTCCTCTCGGCCATGACGCACAAGCACTCGGACTACATCCACTGGTCCAAAACGCAAAGCCGCTCGCGATTCAATCTCGCAACGAGTGGCGTAGCACCGTTTCCGCTGCGTGAACTGCCAGTTGAGTTGGATACACTGGAAATCAACGGCTACGACGGCTACGGCTACCCCCCTTTACAAAAAGTCGTCGCTGCGCATCACGGTGTCGATCCGGACTGCGTCGTGGAAGCCGCTGGGACTTCCATGGCAAATCACCTCGCCATGGCTGCGATTCTCGAACCGGGCGATGAAGTGTTAATTGAGCATCCAGCGTACGGACCCATTCTCGAGGTGGCCCGTTACCTTCACGCGAATGTGAAACGCTTTCTGCGTACGGATGAAACGGGTTGGGTAGTCGATTCAGGAGAGGTTCTTCGCGCTATTACGCCAAAGACCCGGCTGATCGTGATCACGAACCTGCACAATCCGACCAGTGCGCTAACGCCAGATTCTGTTCTGCGCGAAGTGGGCGACATCGCGCGCAGCATTGGCGCGCTCGTAATTGTGGATGAGGTTTACCTCGACGCGGTTTACCAGCGGACGCCGCGTACGTCGTTTCATCTTGGACCAGAGTTTGTAGTGACCAGCAGTTTGACGAAAGTTTACGGCGTCAGCGGGCTGCGCTGCGGCTGGATCCTGGCGCACCCGGACCTCGCGTGGAAAATGCGCCGCCTGAACGATCTCTACAGCGGAACACCGGTTTACCCTGCGCTACTTCTGGCTGTCGCCGTATTTAAACACTTGCACCGACTCCGCGAAAAAGGGCGCCGGATCGTGGACGCCGATCGCGAACTGCTTCGGGATTTTCTCATAAAGGAATCCGCGCTCTCAGCAGTCTGGACAGATTGGGGCACCACTTCGTTCGTGCAATTGCTTGATGGCAATGCTGATGATTTCCTGGAACGCCTGCGTACAAAATTCGACACTTCAGCCGTTCCAGGCCGTTTTTTCGAGATGCCTGATCACTTTCGCATTGGCATGGGCGTGGATACGGAAATGTTCGCGGAGGGTCTGGATCGCATTGGCCGAGCGCTTGGAAGCTGAAATGATGGAACCTCAGCAATTCGAGATTCGCCCTGCGCGCGTAGAAGACGTGCCGGTTATTTTGCAGTTAATTCGCGATTTGGCGACGTATGAGCGCGCACCGAACGACGTGACCACGACAGAGGAACAACTTATCGATGTTTTGTTCGCCGAACGACCCGCAGCGGAAGTGCTCCTCGCCTTTGAAGGAGAATCGCCGATCGGATTTGCAGTTTATTTTTACAATTTTTCTACCTGGCTTGGCCGGCCTGGGCTTTATCTTGAAGACTTGTTCGTGAAACCGGAGAAACGCGGGAAGGGTTATGGACGGGCATTGCTCGTCGAGCTTGCGAAAATTGCCCGAGACCAACGCTGCGGCCGGATGGAATGGGCTGTGCTCGATTGGAACGAACCGGCGATAAAGTTTTATCGGGCGCTCGGTGCAAAACGGATGGATGAATGGACCGTGTTCAGGTTAACTCGTGACGGAATCGCGAACCTCGCGGATTCGGCCGACACGGCTGCCACCACCGAACGAGTCGAGCACGATTAAGAGCAAGAGTACCAGGCAGAGACAGAAGGAAGGAACGAAAATCGAGGACTACGCGTTTCTTAGCGACACGCAGACTGGCGCTTTGGTGAGTCGGGATGGATGCGTTGATTGGCTTTGCTTTCCGCGATTTGATTCACCGGCATGCTTTGCGTCGCTTCTGGGTGATACGCGAAACGGACATTGGCGATTTTTCCCTGAGGACGAGGTCGTTGAAACACGCCGACGTTACCGTGGCGACTCGCTTATCCTCGAAACCGAAATTGAGACGAAGAGCGGGGCCGTGCGCCTGGTCGATTTCATGCCGCCGCGCGGCGAGAACCCGGACATCATTCGCATCGTGGAAGGGTTGCGCGGGAAGATGTCCATGCAGATGGAATTGGTCATTCGGTTTGATTACGGGCAAATCGTGCCGTGGGTACGCCAACGCCATGAAGGCTTGGAAGCGATCGCCGGCCCTGATGGTTTGATCTTGAGAACGCCGGTTGAAACGCGCGGCGTGGACCTGACGACTGTTGCAGAATTTACGGTGGCCGAAGGTGAGCGCGTTCCGTTTGTACTCACGTGGTTCGCATCCCACA
>QHOR01000054.1:4878-11774 GCA_003219395.1 Verrucomicrobiota bacterium
AATATTGGCGAACGTGGGCCAATCAGTTTCAGGGGCAGGGGAAATGGCGCGATGCAGTGATGCGCTCACTGCTGGTTCTTAAAGGATTGACCTATGCGCCCACAGGCGGTCTTGTCGCGGCCGCGACCACCTCATTACCTGAGCAAATAGGGGGGCCGCGGAATTGGGATTATCGTTACTGCTGGCTGCGAGATGCCACGTTCGCTTTGCTCTCTCTGTTGCGTGCCGGTTATCGCGAGGAAGCCAAGGGATGGCGTGAGTGGCTGTTGCGCGCCGTCGCTGGCAGTCCGGCGCAAATGCAGATCATGTACGGAGTTCGCGGCGAACGCCGCCTTGACGAAGTCGAAATTCCCTGGCTTTCAGGTTACGAAAAATCTGCACCAGTGCGCATCGGCAACGCTGCTTCGAAACAATTTCAGCTCGATGTGTACGGAGAGGTACTGGCCACGATGTTCGAAGCCGATTGCGCTGGAATTAAAATGCAAGAGCCTGACTGGGCTTTGATGGTGCATTTGATGAAATTTCTGGAATCAAACTGGCACAAACCAGATGAAGGAATTTGGGAAGTGCGCGGCGGACGCAAAAATTTCACACACTCAAAAATGATGGCATGGGTGGCGTTCGATTGCGCCGTGAAACTGGTTGAGGAATGCGGATGCGCCGCGGGAGAACATCATGGCCGCTGGCGAAAAGCTAGAGAGCAAATTCACGCCGAAGTTTGCGAGCGCGGCTACAATTCAAAGAGAAAGGCGTTTACTCAATTTTATGGTTCCGATGCGCTGGACGCCAGCCTGCTGACAATGCCCCTCGTCGGGTTTCTGCCCGCAACAGATGAGCGTGTGCGTAACACCATCCATGCCATCGAACGGGAGCTAATGGAAGATGGTTTCGTCTTGCGTTATCGGCCGGAGGAGTACGGTGTGGACGGACTGCCGGGAGGCGAAGGAGTTTTTATCCCGTGCTCCTTTTGGTTGGTCGCTTGCTGGCATCTACTCGATCGAAAGAAAGAAGCGCGTGAGTTGTTCGACCGCTTGCTGGATGTGCGAAGCGATCTGGGACTTCTCTCTGAGGAATACGATCCACGTGAGAAACGACAGCTTGGAAATTTTCCGCAGGCATTTTCGCACGTTGCGCTCCTTGCTGCCGCTCGAATCCTTAACGGTGAACAGGAAGCTGTAGCATTGGAATGACACCAAGGAGCAGCGGTCTACTTGGGCACAGAGAAGGCGCCGCTGTAGCCAAGGCCCCTATGGGCCGTCTCCTTCGGTGTGAAAAGCACCGCGCAGAACCGACTGGCCATAGGCCGGCGGCGACAACACTTTTAAAATTTCTAAGTCCGAATCTCGCTGGAAGAAATCAGCCGCAAAATCAGATCCTCGATAGTTACGATTCCGGAAAAACGTTTCTTTCGGTCCAGGACAGCAGCAAGTCCGAGCCGGGTCGCACGTAATTGCTGCACAACGCGATAGGCGGACTCATCCTCACTGGTCGTTACGATGCGCCGGACATAATTGTGCAGCGGTTTCCTTCCATTTTCATCGAGCAGGATATCGAGAATATTAACCAGACCATCCGGTTGTCCTGCTGGTGTGATCACGGGCAGGCGATCAAGGCTGGAAGAAGCGCCGAGCTCGACTGCTTCCCGGGTTGATGCGTTCGGTGCCAACCCGACGACTTTCGCCCGCGGCAGCATTACGTCGCGCACTCTGACGGTGCGAAAGTCCACCACATTATGAATCATCGCGCGTTCGGTGGGAGTCAGAGAACCCTCGAGCTCGCTTTGCGCAGTGATTTGTTTTAATTCTTCACGTCCGGCAAAAAGGCGAGCGCGCCTGGCCGCGCGATTCGGCATGAGCAATTTTCCCAAGCCTGCCCCAAGCTCAAGAAATGGAGAGAGCAGCAGCGACATTAATTCAAGTACACCGGCGAGCTGAGCCAGCGCGCGAAATGGAAATCGCCGGAAAAGCGATTTCGGCAAAACAGAGAGGAGAAATAGGTAGACCGGAAGCGCAACGACGAGAGAGATAAAATAGCCGGCGTACTCCCATGACCGGACCAATTCCCGCGTCAGCAGAAACAGACCGAGTATGTTGGCTGCGTTCGTGAAGAGCAGGACGATCACCAGCAATCGCTCCGGTCGCTTCAACAAACGATTCAAGCGCACCGCCGCAGGGACGCGGCGCTTCACATTTTGTCGCAAGCGAACTGGATCAATCGAAAGCAGCCCGCTTTCAATTCCGTTGAAGAAAAACGAAACAATCCAGCAACAAAAGATCATCAAAGCGCTCATCATGCTGCTGCCCCAAAAGCTTTCGGCGTTGTCTTCTCCAGTAGGATTTCCTCAATCCTTTGGCGCGCCGCGCGACGCACGGTAATGGCAAGGCCGGGAATCTCCAGTTTCGTGCCCAACGGGGGCAAATAACCGAGTCGCGTGAAGACGAAGCCGCCAATCGTATCGATTCCTTCTGCGTTGATTTGAAAACCGAGATGTTCGCTTAAATCGTCAAGGCGGGCATCGCCGCTAACAAGAAATCTACCGTTCCCAAGCGGCTCGATATAAAGCGCAACATCGTCCCGTGGCACGACATCGGATAGGATTTCTCCCACGATATCCTCCATGGTGATGATCCCCTCGGTGCCGCCAAACTCGTCAACCACGACTCCCATCCCTTGCGGTCGAGTCAAAAAGAGCTTGAGCAGTTCCAACGCGCCCATTGTCTCGGAGACGAACGAAGGCGCGATCAGCTTCTCAGTGTAATGCTCCGATGGATCGAGCAGGAACAATTTCACATCGATAATGCCGAGAATTTGATCAGGTGTGTCGGCATAGACCGGGACGCGCCGATATCGATTTTTCTTCAGACGCGCAATTACTTCGTCATTGGTCAAATCATCCGGCAACATGAAACTATCAACGCGCGGTGTCATGCAGTCTTTTGCGGTCTTGTCACCGAGCTTGATGATTTCCTGAATGATTTCGGCTTCGCCTTCGTATAAGGCGCCTTCCTCTTCGCTCATCTCGAGCAGCGTCTCTAATTCCTCGTCGCTCAAACGAGGTCGGATGCGTAGGCGACGCGGCGTGATAAGATCGACCACGCGAGCGCTGACCTTCTCGAGACCGCGCCCAATCCGATCAAGGAGCGGCATCGAGATCTGCAAGGCCAAAGCGCCGATCGTGGAGAGTCGATAGGGCGCTGAAAGCGCAAGGAGCTTTGGGATTAGATCGCAAACCAGCACAACGATTGCGAAGATCGCAAGCGCTGCCAACCACTCCGAAATGCGCCCCCTCAATGGGCCGTTCCACAAGAAGAACAGACACAATACCGTCAATAGAACGTTTATTGCTCCATCACCGAGGAGCAGGACGTTAAGGACATGGCGCGGATTTACCCGGAAGAGTTGCACAAAATTCGTGAGCCTTGGATGATTAGTTTCCAATCGGCGCAATTGGTACGGCTTAAGGGAGAAAAGGGCTGTCTCCAAGCCGGAAAACAGCGCCGAACAGAAAATCAAAATCGAGATGACCACCAGCAGGGTGGCCAGGACCACAGCTGTCATTTTCGACGGCGAAACAGCCAAAATGACTGTGCACCTGCCCGAGGCGAGCAGTCTCCTTCCGCTGAAAAACTAGTGCGAGTGGGTTTGCCCATTATCTGAGCCGTTGGCAAATTAAGCCCCTTGATGAGTAAAGGCGAGAGGATTTCGCGATTTGTGTCCGAGTTGGCTGCCGAAGGTGTCGATCCGGATCAGACCGATATCGCGAAACATCCATTTTATCGTGCGTTTTTCCATTGTTGGAATGAACAACGTTATTATGAGGCGCATGATGTTCTGGAGCAGCTTTGGCTCAAGACCAAATCGTGCGATGCCGACTATTTCAAAGGATTGATTCAAGCCGCTGGCGCTTTCGTTCATCTTCAAAAGCGCTTTGAGCATCCATTGCACGCAAAGCACAGCAAGCGTTTGGCTCCTGCGGCACGTTTATTTCGACTCGCGGAGAGCAACCTGTCTCGATTCCGTCCGCGACATCACGGGCTGGATGTCGCCGCATTGTGTCAACTTTTGCTCGAATGCGCTGATCGGATTGTTGCATCCGATTACAAGATCAATCCCTGGTCACCGGAGACGGCTCCTAGGCTGGAGCTCAGTTCCGGTTCGCGATAACCTCTGATTACCACCGGCTTTCAAGCCGGTGGTAATTCCCAAGATGCCGGGCAAAGCTGTTTTAACAGCTTCTCACTTGTTGCTCAAAGCCGTTGAAACGGCTGGGGTCCCGCGTGTCATTCGATCACCAGGCTAAAGCCAGGTGTTAATGAAATTGCAGCGTGTCTACCTCGTAAAAAGCAATTTTGTGCCAGCGATGAAAAGGACTGTCGCCAATAACAGCGAAATCACCCGGACAGCAAAACGTCTGCTGCCCAAATGCGATCCCAGAATCCCACCGACGATCGCAGCTGCTGCCAGCACGAGACCGAGCGAAGGAATTGACTCAACTTTTGTAAAGTAGCCGACCAGCCCCGCGATCGAGTTGACCCAAATGAACAACGCCGAAACAGCTGCTGCCTGACGAATGCGCGCCCATTGACAAAACAGCAATAGAGGCGTGAGAAAGATTCCGCCGCCAGTTCCAGTCAGGCCGGAAAGAAAACCGAGCCCTGCACCAACACTAATTGCCACCGGCCGCGACGGAGGAATTGTTTGCAGCGGATCGGTTCGACGGAACACCAGGCGGGCGGCGGAAAAAAGCAGAACAACGCCTATCAAAATTCGCAGAACAGAAGCAGACGGTTGGAGATAACCGCCGACGTATGCAGCCGGAATGGAAAGTAGCGCGAATGGCCAAAACAATTTCCATGAGAAATAACCGGCCCGCCAGAATTGGAATGTACCAATCGAAGCGACCAAGATGTTAAGCACAAGCGCGGTCGGTCGAATCACCGCCGGTGCGAGTCCGAACAAAGTCATTGTGGCGATATAACCCGACGCACCCGCATGACCGACCGAAGAGTAAAGAAAGGCAATCACTCCTACAGCGACAAACAAAAGAATGAGATGCGTTGTGTCCATATGATCACGAATGTCATTGCATGGATATTTCGATCGAATGACGAAATCCGAATGACGAATGATAAAGGAATACCTAAGCTCGAACCACGAAACAAGCGCCGCTACATTTCATTTCGTTAGTTCGACATTCCATATACGTCGTTCGTCATTTCCTTGAGGGATTTCTCGCGTTAACATACCTGGTGACATCGAGCGATACTTTTGCCGAGACGAAGCCGCCACAGGCCACACACACGAACCGTCTGGCGCAGGAGAAATCGCCTTACCTTCTTCAGCACGCGCATAATCCTGTCGATTGGTACCCCTGGAGTGAGGAAGCATTTGCTAAAGCGCGGCGCGAAAACAAACCGATCTTTCTTTCGATTGGTTATTCCACCTGCCACTGGTGCCACGTGATGGCGCACGAATCGTTCGAAAATGAAGAAGTGGCCGCGATCATGAATCGCGAGTTTGTGAACATCAAAGTAGACCGGGAAGAGCGGCCTGATGTTGACCGCGTTTACATGACCTTTGTCCAAGCGACCACGGGCGGTGCCGGATGGCCGATGAGTGTCTGGCTGACACCAGACCTGAAGCCATTTGTCGGAGGAACTTATTTTCCACCAGAGGAGCGGTACGGTCAGCCGGCTTTCAAAAACGTGCTTGAACGAGTCGCGACGGCTTGGAAGCAGAATCACGACAAGATTGTTGAACAGGGTGGCAAGATTGTTGCGGCCCTGCGCGAATCTCAAGCGGCGGCAACTGCGCAAGGGAAAATCGACGCAGCTATCTTGAATGCCGCTTACCAGCAAATTGACCGCAGCTACGACCCAAAGGAAGGCGGCTTCGGTAACGCCCCAAAATTTCCGCGACCAGTGACGCTCAATTTCCTGACGCGATTCTACGCACGCGATCCTGAAAGCGAGTCCGGTAAACACGCCCTCGAAATGACCCTGTTCACGCTGCGCAAAATGGCTGCGGGCGGAATGCGCGATCATATCGGGGGCGGGTTTCATCGTTACTCGGTCGATCGCTATTGGCACGTGCCGCATTTCGAAAAGATGCTTTACGATCAGGCACAACTCGCTGCCGCTTATCTCGACGCATTTCAGATTTTAGGCGACCCTCACCTTGATCCTCTCCCTGGCCGGGCAGAAGCGGACGCGAAAGCGCCGGTGAGGATCGAGTTCAAAGCAGTGGCACGCGACATTCTTGATTACGTGGCACGAGACATGACATCGAAGGAAGGCGGGTTTTTCTCCGCCGAAGATGCTGACAGCCCTGTCGTAAGGGGGAGTGGCGATGCCAGTCATGCGAAAACAGCCGAAGGCGCATTCTATGTCTGGACGAAAAAAGAGGTCGACGCTGCGCTGGGTGATGACGCGGAGATTTTCGGTTTTCATTATGGCGTGCAGTCTCACGGCAACGCGCCAGAAGGAAGCGATCCTCAGGATGAGTTCCGCGGCAAAAATATTTTAATTGAGCGTCACACGATTGCGGAAACTGCGAAACACTTTCAGAAAACCGAGCAAGAAGTCGGAAAAATTCTGGCGCAAAGCCGCGAGAAATTGTTTTCCATTCGTGCCAAAAGACCCCGGCCTCACCTCGACGACAAGATCATTGCCGCCTGGAACGGTCTGATGATTTCGGCTTATGCCCGCGGCGCGCAATTGCTCGATCCGGCGACCGCCGGACGTTACCTGGAAATTGCAACGCGAGCCGCAAAATTTCTTCAAGCCAATTTGTACGATCCCTCTCGTAAGATTTTGTATCGGAACTATCGCGATGGCCGCAGCGATATTGAGGCGTTCTCCGACGATTATGCCTTTGTGATCCAGGGTCTGCTCGAT
>QHOR01000352.1:0-1300 GCA_003219395.1 Verrucomicrobiota bacterium
CAGCTGTTGCGAATTGAAGAAGAACTTGGTGACAAAGCAGTGTATGGCGCTACAATGCGCTAGGTGGATCAGACTTACGCCGAATTCCGTTCGCGTCGCGAAGCCACGGTGTGGCAGCGGTTGAACCGAACTCTTCGGGTGCTGCTGGTTCTGGCGATATGGCTCATCATCGTGAGCTTGTTCGTTCCGCCTTACAAAAAGCTAATGCGGAGCCGCGCGGAGATCGATAATCTGCAACAACAGGTAAACGAGCAACAAAATCTACTGGCACATCAGACCCGCGAGATCAATCTGCTCAAGACTGATGCAACCTATTTGGAAACAGTTGCGCGGGATCGCCTCGATCTGATGAAGGAAGGCGAAACAATTTTCCGTCTTGAGCCTGCCCGCGCGGCCGCGAAGGCAAAACCCGGCAATTCTGCGCGGCGGTAGTTCCGCGTTTCGGGGAAGCACAGGCTGCTAGGCTGTCCTTTTCAGCTGCGTGCCGAAAAGCTCGTCCAGCGTTTACACTGCGAATTCGCGCGGATTTGGGAGCCGTCGACAAGCTGCCGACGACAACAGGTTGGCAGCCTGTGCTCCCCAGATTAGAACGCATTTGCGTAGCTGTGCCTTTGCGATTCGCAGGGATTTGACCTATTTTTCGCGCATGCCAACTGAAGTCTCCATCCCCGATGCCGAGGATTTGAAATCGCGTGTGCGCGAGCTGCGGAGGTTTCTTTGACGTCGAAAAACTCCAGAAAGATCTAGCGTCTATCGAAGGACGCATGGCCGCGCCCGATTTCTGGTCGAATCGCGAGCGCGCTCAGGCCGATGTGGAGGACGTTTCCCGACTGCGCTCGTTGATCAATCCATTTCAAGAACTGGAACGCGAGATCGAGGACTTCGGTGCGTTACATGAGTTGGCTGCGGAAGAAGGCGATCCTACTGCTCGTGCTAATGCGGAAAGAGAAGTCGCCGTCGAACATGACCGCCTGGTTCACAAACTCGATGAATTTGAGTTGCGCCAATTTCTTTCGGGCGAAAACGATCGCGCGAATGCATTTCTCACGATTCACTCTGGCGCGGGAGGCACCGAGTCGTGCGATTGGGCCGACATGTTGCTTCGTATGTACCAGCGCTGGATCGAGCGAAGCGGCCTCACATCTCAGACCGTGGACATTCAACAGGGCGAAGAAGTCGGTATCAAGTCCGTGACTCTGCTCGTGACCGGCGAGTACGCCTACGGATATCTCCAGGCCGAGCGCGGCGTGCATCGACTGGTGCGTATTTCGCCGTTCGACGCGAACAAACGGCGCCACAC
>QHOR01000352.1:1337-4504 GCA_003219395.1 Verrucomicrobiota bacterium
TAGACACGTTTCGCAGCGGGGGCAAAGGCGGGCAGAACGTCAATAAGGTGGAAACTGCCGTTCGTATTTTGCATAAGCCTAGCGGAATCGTGGTGGCGTGCCAGGCCGAGCGCAGCCAGGGACGGAATCGCGAGCTGGCGATGAAAATGTTGAAAGCCAAGCTTTACGAAATCGAGCAGGACAAGAAACGCGCGGAAATCGACCGGCAATATGGCGAGAAAGGCGATATTGCTTGGGGTAGCCAAATTCGATCCTACGTTTTTCAACCATATCAAATGGTGAAAGATCATCGAACCGGATCTGAAACGAGCAATGTGCAAGCTGTGATGGATGGCGACCTCGACATGTTTATCCGGGCAAAATTGCGCGGAGAAAAAGCGGCCAAAGGCGATAAGAGCGATAACGAAATTTAGCGACACAGAAGTGTTCGCTTTGATTTGGAATTTTTCGTCCAATTCTTGTTAGGTTTTGCCATCCGATGTCTCAGCAGAGCGACATGGCAGAGAAAGTTTATGATCGGCTGACGCGGTCTGATGTCTCATCCGCTGAGCTCGTCGAGGAGCTACGCGCAAACTGGGCTCCAGAGCACGGTGCGATGGGAAGCGCTTTGGTTTTGTCGGTGAGGTTGCAGCTTGTGGTTGGCGACAGCAGGGATAGTCACTTTACCGGATGGGGACTCAAGCCGTGGGAAGCACACGCCAAGGTAGAGCAAGAGCTGCTCTCGATGGACACATTTCTCTACGACAAAGAGCATTGTGTATTCCACCGGCCGCGACAGACGTAACCAGGCGCTGCAGCCAACGGCTGCGCGCAGTCTTTTTGTCATTCCAAACGGAGTCGAGGAATCTCTAGCTATTTCTGATTACTCGCGCGTTCGGAAAACATCCGGAGATGTCTCGACTCGCTCGACATGCCAATTTGGCATGAGCGATTCACCTGAGTGGTCCGCTGAGTATTGGGTGAATCACACTAGCGAATCAGCTTGAGTCGATAACGCGGATGGAATTCGCCACGGTTGTGTTTACGACAGCAGGCAAGGCAGGCGAGTGCGCGACGCATGCGGCGAACTCGCGGAAACTCCTGACCACAATTCGGGCAGCCATAGACGAATCGCGCGGGGTGAGTTCGCGCAGGGAATGGCAGATTGTGACATCGCTTCTCGCCCGCGATCCCGAGATCGATACAGGCCTGCCGCCATTCCTCGCCGTGTGGCGGAATCCTGCGCCGTCCCGCGCGAAACTGAGCGAGAATGTGAGCGAGCTCGTGTCGCAAAGTTCTATCGATTTCACTCGGATGTTCGACTAGCCGCGGATTTAGCGAAATCAGTTTCTGGCGATAATCGGCGCGGCCTGCAACTGTAGACAGACGCGAATTCCATTCGACTCGAAGCTCGTTCGCGATAAGTAGTGCGCCGTGGGCGCGTAGCAACTCGCGCGCAGTTGTTCGTAGAGCGACCGCTTCGGTTGCCGTCGCAGGATTTGGCAGGCGGAGCGCCTGCCCTACAAAAACCAATTCGCAAGGCGACACGGTCGGCTGTGCCACAAGCTCGCCAGGGGACGAGTCCGTCCGGACGACAGACAAGATGCCCGTGCTATGGAAAGGCAACTCCAGTTGCCTAAGCAACGGCATACGCGCTCTTTCGCGTGTTCAGGCGACCGACAATTTTTCGGACAGCTTCTCCAGTCGCCTTGATCTCGTCGCCGGTTGTCCATTTACCGAGAGAGAATCGAACTGCGGAACGCGCGCACTCCATCGACAGACCCATGGCAAGGAGAACGTGCGACGCAACGACCGATCCGACCATGCAAGCCGAGCCACTCGAGGCGCAGACGTCTTCCAAATCGAGCGCGATGAGCAGCATTTCGGAATCGATCCCGAGCAAGCTTACATTCAATGTGTTCCCCAGCCGTGAGGCGTGTGCCGCGTTCTGTTCCGCATCCGGTACGTTTTGCGCAATTCTCGTCCAAAGTTCGTCGCGTAATTGTGCTTCGCGCTGCTGTTCTGTCTCACGATCGTGCAATGTCCATTCCGCGGCGACTGCCATTCCCACAATTGCTGGAACATTTTCTGTCCCAGGCCGCCGCTCGTTCTCGTGAGCGCCACCGAACATGATGGGCTGAATTGAGAGACCACTGCGCAAGAAAAGAAGTCCGGCGCCTTTCGGGCCGTAGAATTTGTGCGCCGCGAAACTCGCCGCGTCGACCAGCGATAAATCGGTATCGATCTTGCCGAACGATTGCACCATGTCGCTGTGCAGCAGGACGCCGCGATCGCGGCATATCCTCGAAATTTCGCGCATCGGTTGAATTACACCTGTCTCGTTATTGGCTGTCATGATCGAAACGAGTCTCGTCTCGGGCCGAACGGCACGGGCAAGTTGATCAACGTCGATGATTCCATCACGCGAAACATTCAGCCAGGTGACTTCAAAGCCTTCGCGCTTTTGCAAATGTTCCACCGCGTTCAGGACGGCGTGATGCTCTGCTTTGTTAGAAATGATGTGACCGCCTGGCGAGGATGGACAACGGGCCAGACCGAGCACAGCGAGATTGCACGACTCCGTTCCACCACCTGTGAAAATCAATTCGTGCGGTTTTATGCGCAGCAGCCCAGCAAGCTTGTCGCGCGCGTTCCAGCTGCGTGAATGCTTGATGGATTTCCGAAGTACCGGTCGAGATAAGGCAACATCGCCTCACGCGCCGCATCGCACAGCGGCGTGGTAGCATTGTAATCGAGATAAATCATTCAGTCGTCCTCTATCTCTTAATCTTCATCATTCTCATGCTCCTGATCGTAATCGTCATCGCGGTACGCGCCTCGTCCTCGTCGGCGCGCCCGGCGGTCGCGCCCTACCTTGTGTTCATTGGCGAAACTCATCGCGTGTTGTGGCTGGTTTGTGGTTTCGTTTTGGAACGATTCTCAATTGTTTCTCTTCGTAATACACCAACGAATCGGGAGGCACGCTTTGGACCAGAAAAACGTTGCCACCAATTGTCGATCTGGCACCGATGACCGTCTCGCCCCCCAGAATCGTTGAGCCCGGGTAAATCGTCACCTCATCTTCGACGGTTGGATGACGTTTTCCGCCCTTTTTGATTTTGCCGTGCTCGTCTTTCTGGAAACTGCGGGCGCCCAGCGTGACGGCATGATAAAGCTTCACACGCGAA
>QHOR01000055.1 GCA_003219395.1 Verrucomicrobiota bacterium
TTCGCTCAGTAAAGCGCCTTCCGGTCCGTAGTGTTTCGGGTTCGAATTTTCGCAGTGTCCCGGGAGGCCGTGCGCACAAAAGAAACACGCGCCGCAGGCGATAGGAAAAGGCACCACAACGCGGTCACCTTTGCGGATGTTATTCACGTGAGGTCCGCTCTCTTCAACAATGCCCATGAACTCGTGTCCCATGGTCATATCTTTCAATTGCGGGAAGAATCCGTTATAGATGTGCAGATCCGAGCCGCAAATTGCGGTGGAGGTTACGCGCAGAATGACATCCTCGGGATGTTGTATCTTCGGGTCGTCAACATCATTCACTTCGACGTGACCGGGCCGATGATAAACAACTGCTTTCATACCGTGCCATCCTAACAACGTCGTAGCCAAGTGATACGGTTTGAAGTTTTTGTTTGTCGGCAGCGAAATATTCTGTCATCTGACGCCACTTGTGAGCGCGATTCATTAACAAGCAAGTTAGAACACGAGGAGCAAAGTATGAATGGACGCGACCTAAAGAAGAAGCAAACCACGGTCGCGATCCGGACGTGAAAAAATTCGCTGATGACACAGCAAAGATAATCCAGGAGCACCTGGACCTCGCGAAGCAAACTCAAACACGCTCAAATAGCAAGTCCGCCGATTCTGCGCCTGGGAAGCGGCACACTCGAGAGAGCATGCCGCTTAGTTTTGAGTTACCGTTATAGCGCCGCTCTCGCAGGCCGAATCGAATGAACCACAATTCTACGTTTCGGCGCGACTACGGCGATTGTGGCGAAGTGCTGTGTTCGAGATGGAATCAAAACCCCTGCACTTTCCACGAGCAGCTAGCGGCTTGAAGACGCGCCGGCCATTTCCGGTTCCATGAGTGCCTCCGGATTGACAATGTCTTCAGCCAATTTATTCAGAAGCTCATTTGTTTCGGATTCCTCGTCGAGCGTCTTTTGTAGAAGCTCTGCCGAACGGTCCTTGCCGAGTAGTTGAGCAAAGGTACGGACACTGCCGTAGCCTGCGATTTCGTAATGCTCGACTTTCTGCGCGGCTACGATTATGCCAGCGTCAATCACCGATTCTTCCCCGTCTTCTCCAAGGATCTCCGAGCCTTCTTCAATCAATCCTTTCATGGCCTTACACGTCTTACCTTTTGGTTTCTCGTCTATCTCTTCGAAAACTTGGTCAAGCCGCTCGACGTGACCCTTGGTTTGTTCCAAGTGTTTTTCGAAGGCTTCCTTTAGGTCTTCTGATGCAGCAGCTTTTGCCATTTTCGGTAAGGCCTTCAACAGTTGCATCTCCGCATTGTACAGATCGCGTAATTCGTTGGTGTAGAGTTTTTGTAGTGTATCCAGTTTCATAATCCCTCTTTTCTCCTCTCGTGTACCAAGTTGCGTTTGAATGTTGCGAGCCGGTGATTCCTGCACCGCCCCTAAGAAAGAAACGATGCGAAGCGCGCGAATGCGCGCCTTGGATTCACAATATTTTTGGAAGATTTCGCATCAGGCAAGTGAATTCAAAAACAACGCGATCCTGCCCGATTAAGCCGTCAAGGTTCCATCGCTTGCGGCGGCCGTTGAATTGGATTCGTCCGTGCTTACCAGCGAGGCCGGAGGTGAGAAAACGTCACTCCGACTACTCGTGACGTTGCTGTCAATCAGCCGATTGTAAGCGTCAATATAATCGGTCGCCATCCGCCTGGCGGTGAAGCGCCTGTCAAAAACTTCCCTGCAATTGGCCCGATTAATATGACCAACCTGCTTAACTGCTTCCACTGCGCCGTCCAAGTCTCGGACGATGAATCCTGTTACTCCGTCTTCCATCACCTCGGGAACAGACCCACTGTCGTAAGCGATCACTGGAGTGCCGCAAGCCATCGCCTCAATCATGACCAGCCCAAAAGGCTCCGGCCAATCGATTGGGAACAGCAATGCATAGGCATTTCCCAAAAATTCGTTCTTCTGTCGGTCGGTAATTTCGCCGATCCATTCCAGATGTGAGTCACTCAGCAGCGGTTCGACAGTCCGTTTGAAATAGCGTCTATCGGCCCGATCGACTTTGGCGGCTATCTTCAGCGGCATGTCGACGCGCTTTGCAATGTCAATGGCACGAACAACTCCTTTTTCCGGGGAAATCCGTCCCAGAAAGGCGAGGTAATCGCCGCGATCAGGATAAAATCGAAATAGGTCCGCAGGCAATCCATGATAGATCGTCGTATGCCAGTTCGCCGAAGCTATGGGTGCGCGTTGAGCATTCGAAATGGAGATGACTGGTACATCTCGAAACCGCTCGAATACCGGAACCAGGTCAGGAATGTCGAGACGTCCGTGCAAGGTCGTCACGTGCGGGAGAGTCAGGTAGCGAGACACTGCGAAATGAAAATATCCGGTGTGGAAGTGAATCACATCGAATTCATGAGCATGTTCCACTACGTGATCGATGAGCACCAATTCGCGAGCCATGGGATCTTTGCAGCGGTCGTTCTTACGAACCGACCGCCGGAATGGGGCGATAAGTCGCGCATTTGTGACCGAGTCGCCGCTCGCAAACAGAGTTACATCTTCGCCGCGCCGAACCAATTCTTCAGTCAAATAAGAGACAATGCGTTCGGTACCCCCATAATGTTTGGGAGGCACACTTTCGATCAGCGGCGCAACCTGAGCGATTCGCATTTTCCCCCTTTCTGTTGCGAGATCCAAGCTCCACCGATGCCCCGCTTACCCGAAAATATTTCTCCGCCCCTGAATGCCCTCATTGCAACCATGACTCCTGATTCCCAAATATCTGTGCTTACGATTCGGACTCCGCTTGAGTTTTGGTTCTGATGTTTCGTCGAAAACTGAACAACATCTGCGTCAGTAAAGCTCAAACGAGAATTCCCGATGCAATGCACCTAGCCACTCGCAAACAAAAATTACGAAGCCTTGAGCGGGAAGCCGACGACTCAGCGGTTCATTGCAGGTGCGTGCGCTGCCAATATCCTCAGTCTGACATCCGGCGACGCGGGTAGATGACCGTCATCAACAAAGAGTCACGATAACATAACATGTATTGGTGCGCACCCTTCCCATGAGTTACGTATGGGACATAGCACCGATCCTAAGTAGCTATGTGCGGTCCAGGAGATCTGCACTAATAACCTACTGTTCAATCCCACAACCAACTGCAGGAAAATACTAGGTCATCCCGGATACCTGGTCGGTTGAAAGCAGTATTGCTAATAGTCCGCGACGAACTGCGTCAACAGTAAGATTCCACGCGTCCGATCGACGAATCACGTGCGCAACACAACTACGGGAACAGCTGTTAGGAAGAGAGAAATATAATTATGGTAAGAACTAACCACGTAGCAACAACAGAGATGTCGGCACCAACTGGACAGCGACGAGTCGGGAAACGTACTACGGTTTCGGTCGGCCGTTCGCTCGGATCTCTTGGGGGGCGATCTGTGCAGGAGCAGTAGTTGCGCTCGCGACGCAGCTCGTGTTGACGCTCATCGGTGGGGCCATTGGCCTGGCGACGTTAAGTCCAGCTACAGGGCAATCGCCCAGTGGCACAGCGCTGGGACTTGGTGCTGCGATATGGCTGGTAATTAGCAGTTTGATTTCGTTGTTCGTGGCCGGCTACGTTGCGGGGCTACTCGGCGGCACATTCAACGGCTGGCGACAAGGCCTGGCTACTTGGGCTACCCTCACGACGCTAACTCTTCTGCTATTAGCGACAGCCGCTGGGGAACTTGTGGGTGCTGCCTCGGGTGTCGGTGCTTTCGCTGTTAGTAACAGCGATAAGATGTCGCGAACGCAATTGCCGCCGACTGTCCAGCAACAAGTTGACCAGATAGCTGGGCAAGCTAGACAGACTATGGATCAAACCGCAGCTCAGGCGCAGGCAATGACACCTGAGCAGCGACAGGCGCAAGCGCGGGATCTCGGGCAACGTGCTGCCAAAGGCGGCGCCCGCCGGAACTGGCGCTGCCGCGATTCTGATCCTTGGCGCCGTGGCAGCGGCGATCGGTGGCAAAGTTGGCCAGAGATTACCATTTGCGGATACGCAGATCGAAGAAGAAGAGCGGATGGAGGCAGTTAGGAAATAGCTTGGGGCCGCCCAGTTAGACGAGGGACGAGGCGAACGACATACCGCGAGCACGGCCCCTCCGAAAAACTGCCGTTGCTGCCAGCTGGCAGACAGCGGTACCGTCCGCTGCATCAGGGGAGTTGCTTTGCGCGCGGCATAGGTGTCGCTTCTGACAACGCTAAGCAGCAATAACGCGCGACGGATGCCGGTTTAAGTGGTCGTCCTAGCCTCTCTCAATTTCCTTTGTTTCAATGCGCACTGCGTACTCCGATGGCTCAAATTCCCGACCGGCCCTAGCCGCATAAACTTGAGTGAACTCGCCGCCAAAGAGGAGAATTTGCGACGAATAATACACCCAGAGTAACAACGTGATGAGCGAGCTGGCTGCTCCATACGCTGAACCGGCAGCGGCGCTGCCCAGGTACAACCCCAACAGCCATTTGCCGATGCCGAACAAGACGGCAGTAATCACGGCACCAATCCAAACATCGCGCCATTGGATCTCGACGTCCGGAAGGAATTTAAAAATCATGGCGAAGAGGAAAACGACAACAGCAAAATCAAAAATAACATAAACAGCTAGAGCGACGACAATTCCGCCGGGCAAAACCGATTGTACGTAATGACTAAATCCTTTCAGCAGAGCTTCGATCGCCAGTGAGACGAGCAACAAAAAGCAAATGCCGGCAACCATGGCGAACGAAAGAAAGCGGCTTCGCAGAAATCCCCACATACCCGTCCCAGGTTTTGCTTTCACACCCCAAATCGTGTTCAGGGCATCCTGGAGTTGACCGAACACGCCACTTGCGCCGAATAGCGCCAGCGCGATGCCGATGACGGTGGCGAGTGTGCTTTTGCCAGGCTGTGAAGCTTTCTGAGCAATGTTCTGTACCACCTGAACAGCGCTGGGGTCGAGAAAGTAACTCATCTGCTGCGTGATCTTATTCCAGGCACCAGCAGGATCGTCTCGGAAAACGACGCCTATGATCGCGAGCAGTACCAGGACGAGCGGCGCGAGCGAAAAAACTGTGTAATAAGCGAGTGCGGCTCCTAGTTGCGGCGCCTTGTCTTCCAGCCATTCCTGAAATGTTTGCTTCAACAGGCTAAAAGCCTCGCCAAAAAAAGATGCCGATTCCTGTGAATTACCCTGATTGGTCACGAGAAGACCTCGAATAATATTCGCGCGTAGTCGCTAGTTTGGCTCTCGCAATCAAACGTCTGCCGGCTCGCCGAGCCGTCTGGCTGCGTGATTAAAAGGGGTCCCAGTTGGTTTTGGATTGCGAATTGATGAAAGAATGCTCTTAAAGCCGCCGTTGCCGCCGATGGAAGCTCGTTCAGTTGAACAAATTCCGACTGAGGATGGCTGGCAATACGAACCGAAGTGGGATGGCTTTCGCTGTATTGCATTTCGTGACGATGAGCAGGTTTATTTGCAATCAAAGAACGGTCAGCCGTTCGCGCGCTATTTTCCCGATGTTGCGAACGCGGTCGGTGCATTGGCCGCGAAACAATTTGTAGCTGATGGCGAGCTTGTTGTGCCCGTGAGCGGCGCGCTTTCCTTCGATGAATTGCAACTCCGTTTGCACCCAGCCGCTAGTCGTGTGGCTAAACTCGCCAAAGCTCATCCAGCCACGTACATCGTTTTCGATCTGCTCGCGGTGAAGGATGGATCTTATTTGAAGCAGCCATTGCGCGAACGTCGGCAACTTCTCGAAGAATTCGCGCGTACCAGTTTTAAATCCGCCGGAAATGTCCGGCTTTCTCCGGCGACGACGGATCTCGAAATCGCGAGGGCATGGTTCAAAAAAACTGGAGGCGATCTTGACGGAATAATGGCGAAGCGCCTGGATGCTGCCTATGCTTCAGGCGAGCGGACCGCAGCTGTTAAGGTAAAACAGATCCGCACAGCCGATTGTGTTATCGGCGGATTTCGATACGCCACCGGGGCACGCGTCATCGGATCGCTCTTGCTCGGCCTTTACGGGGAGGACGGGCTGCTTCATCACGTCGGATTCACATCCGCTTTCACCAAACAACAACGCCGCGAGCTGACGACAAAATTTGAAGCGCTAAAAAAAAAGCCGGGATTCACTGGCAACGCCCCCGGTGGACCGAGCCGCTGGAGCACCGAACGCACCGGCGAATGGGAGCCAGTTGATCCACGAATTGTCGTCGAAGTTGCCTACGATCATTTTACCGGTGGTAGATTTCGCCACGGCACGAAGATTGTTCGATGGCGATCCGACAAAGATCCGCGTCAGTGCACGATCGATCAGGTGGAACACCGCGAAGGCAAATCGCTCAAGCTCCTGCAGCGCTGAACGGACGCTCGAAAACCGCGTTTGGAAGTCCGGCATCTCTGCCGAACTCGGCTGGCAGGCTGCCAGCCTGCCGAATGAAGCTGGAAGCTTCACTTCCTTTGGCGCCGTGCGTCGCGACGACATCGGGGACCCGAAATCGTTTGCATCGTCAGCGTGCGCACTCACCGGATTACAGCGGCGTCGCGTCACCTTTTTCCGCCGGTGCGCTAAGAACGCGGGATCTCAGCTCGTTCGAGATCCGAAATGGCCGGCCCGTTGACCACGCGGCCCAACGCGTCAAAACGCGAGCCATGGCACGGGCAATCCCACGTTTGCTCGCAGGAATCCCAACGCACCACGCACCCCAGGTGCGGACACACCGCCGAAAAGGCGTGCAGGTTTCCCTCCTTATCGCGATACGTCGCGGTTTTTTTTATTCCATCACGCAATACGGCGCCTTGATTCGGCTTGATCTCGTCCACAGACTTGAC
>QHOR01000056.1 GCA_003219395.1 Verrucomicrobiota bacterium
ACGCGCGGGAGATATTTTTGTTTCTGCTCTTCTGTGCCGAATAACAGCAGCGGTTGCGCGACTCCGATCGATTGATGCGCGGAAACAAGCGCAGCCACGTTTCCGTCCCAACTCCCAAGCAAAACTGCTGCCCGCCCGTAATTGGATTGTGACAAACCCAGTCCGCCATATTTCTTTGGCACTTTGATTCCAAACGCCCCGATTTCTGCCAGTCCCTTGAAATTTTCCGGTGGAATTTCACCGGTTCGATCGATCTCGTCGGGATCGATGTGTTCGCGCAAATACGTTTCCAGCTTCTGCAAAAATTCTTCGCCAGCGGCGCGATCTTCAGTGCTCTGCGCCGGGTATGGATAAATCCGATCGAAATCGTAACGGCCGACAAAAAGATTACTGGCGAAACTGCCGCGGTCCTCGAGCGGATCGCGCGCGGCCTCCGCCAGCTCAAGCGCTTCCCGCTGGCCTTTTGCCATCTTCGATGTGTCAATGACAGCGGCGGCCGGCTTTTCTGGCCTGGCGCTGGTTTCCTCAGCGATTTGTTTTTCCGGCGCTTCGAGCGGGGATTTCATTGGCGCTTATCGGAAGACAGCCTTCCAGGCTGTCATGGCAGGCAGGCTTCCCAGCCTGCCCGGTTTTAACAACGTGAAAATAGACAGGCCGGGAGGCGTGTCTGCCATGACAAGCGAGGACGCTTGTCTTCCAGTGTCACTTTTCATAAAATCTGGTTCCATCGCGGGCGTGCTTTTTCAATATTTCGCACGGCAAAAATTTCTCCTCAGTCTGCGCCAGCCGTTCCAGTTCATCGACGACTTTCTTCAGCCCAAAATGTTCCGCGAACCGCAATGGTCCACCTCGGAACGGTGCGAAACCGGTTCCCAAAATCATTCCGTAGTCCGCGTCCTCGGGGGAGTCGACAACATTCTCCTCCACACAGCGCGCAGCTTCATTGACCATCAGGAAGATCAATCGGTTGGCCAGTTCCTCTTCATTTAACCGCACCCGAGGGTCGCGATGCCAACCCGGAGGAATATTCGGCCCCTCCGCGCCCTCAGGATCGCCGTGCAATGCGCCGCGCCACTGGACAAGCGATTCGTTAGGCGTTTGCATTTTGCCTTCATATTTATAAAAACCTGCGCCTGCTTTACGGCCGAGCATCCTGCCATCACGCAGCCAGAGGAGAACCGAGGAAACGTGATCCCGCCTCCCGTACGCTTTTTCCAATGTATTGCCGATATCAATGGTAATATCGACGCCGATTTCATCGATTAATCGCAGCGGACCCATCGGCATGCCCCATTGCACCAGCGCATTGTCAATACGGACAGCATCTACACCACTCTCGAAAAGCCCGGCAGCATCAAGCAAATATGGAAACAAAACGCGGTTAACCAGAAAACCCGGACTGTCGCGCACAATCACCGGCAGTTTTCCAATTTGTCGTGCAAAAGCGAGGCTTCGTTCGCGCGTCTCGTTTGACGTTTGTTTCGCAATCACGACTTCAACCAGTTTCATTCGGCTCACTGGATTAAAAAAGTGAAGGCCAATCACGTGCTCGGGTGAAACGGTCGTGTCGGCGAGCCTGCCGACCGGCAGCGCCGATGTGTTTGTGGCAACAATCGTTTTCGGGCCGGCCTGCATCCCCAGCTCACGAAAGATTTCTTTCTTTACCTCAAACTTTTCCGAGGCAGCCTCAATGATGAATTGCACGTCGCGCAACTCCATCGGCGCGGTCGACGCGACAATACGTGCCCGGCCTGCTGTTGCTTTCTCTTCTGTCATCAAACCACGCTTTACGGCGTCTGCGTAGGTTTTCTCGATGTTCGCCAAGCCGCGGTCAATCTGCTCACGTGCGATGTCGCGCAGGATAACCGTCACTCCGCGCGAACTAAGCCATTGCGCGATGCCTGAGCCCATTACGCCCGCGCCGATCACTGCGGCGTGCACTACCTTTTCAGTCGCCGTTTTCGAAGTTCCTTTTTTGTACTTTTCAGCCAGGAAGAAATTCCGAATCAGATTTTGCGTCGGCTCTGATTTGCCAAGATCGACAATCGCGTCCAGCTCCATCCGCAGCGATTCATCGGGCGAAATCGCCAAAGTCTTGTTAACGATTTCTAAAGCACGTTGTGGTGCCGCGTTTCCGTGTTGTTTTGCACGGCGGATCTCCTGCGACGGCGGTTTCGCGGAAGCTCGGTCCTCCGCTTTGCGTTTTCCGTCGCGTAACTTCTTCCGTGCCAGCTCGAGAAGTTCGTCACGTGAAACGATCCAATCGACCAGGCCCACGCTCCTGGCTTCCTGCGCCGAATAAAGTTTCCCCTTTGCAATCACTTCCGCCGCTTTCTCGACGCCAATCAACCGCGGCAGGCGTGTGCAACCGCCCCAGGCGGGAATGAGGCCCAGTGTCGTCTCGGGAAGTCCGATCCGCGTGGCCGGATCATCCGAAGCCACCCGATAGTCGCACGCCAATGTTACCTCGTAGCCGCCACCAGCGGACGCGCCGTGGATTGCGGCAACAGTGGGAATTTTCAATTGTGCCAGCCGATTCAAAACCTGTTGCCCGTGAGCAATAAAGGCCCGCATGTCACCGGTCTGCGCCTGTTGTAGCAGCGTCTTAAGATCAGCTCCTGCCACGAAAATAGATTTTTTCGCCGAAGCGATAATCAGGCCGCTCAACGATGCGTCGCTTTCAACAGAATCGAGGTGTTCGTTCAACTCATCGAGCGTAGCTGCGTCGAAAATGTTCGCGCCGGATTCAGGCCGATCGAAGACGAGAAGGCAAACGTGATCGTCGCCGATCTCACGCCGAATCATTGGACCTGTAGCAACCGCAGGCATCACCCACAATTTTGGAACGTTTCCGCGAAATGCCAAGCGCAGAAGGTGTAGCCGTCTCCGCTGCGTCGAGGCGATCCCTGAAAGCCACGGCGACACAGCGCCGTGTCGACAACGTTCGCTCATTGCGTGTTGTCGCGGCGAATGTTAGAAACCCGACGTGGTCGGCAAACTTCTCGCGCCAGAAATCAAAAGTCTGATCGACGCCCGAAATTTCGGGGGGCTGCGCGAGCTGTTTCGCGAGTGGCCGCCGGCCGATGTCGCTGAAGTAATCCTCGACTTGCCTGAAGACGAACAGGTCATCATCTTTCGCGTCCTTCCAGCGGCGCTGGCGGCGGATGTTTTCGAGTATATCGGAGTCGAGGCACAGCAGCAGTTGTTGCGGGCGATGGCGCACGAGCAGGTCGTCGCCATTCTGAACGAGATGTCGCCGGACGATCGCACGGCGCTGCTGGAGGAATTGCCAAGCGCCGCGGCGCGCCAGCTAATCCGTCTGCTGACGCCGGAAGAACGGCACGTGGCCACGGCGCTTTTGGGTTACCCGGAAGACAGCGTGGGGCGTTTGATGACACCGGATTTTATCCAGGTGAAGGAGGATTGGACGGTGCAACATGTGCTCGATTACGTGCGCGAGTACGGCCGCGACAGCGAGACGCTGAACTTTGTCTATGTCGTGGATGAGCGTGGCAAATTGATCGACGACGTGCGCATGCGCGAGTTCCTGATCCGGCCGCTTACAGCAAAAGTGAGCGACATTCGCGACGAAAACTTCGTGGCGTTAAACGTGGGCGATTCACAGCAGGATGCGTTGAACGTGTTCCGCAAGTACGATCGTGCCGCGTTGCCGGTGGTCGATTCAAATGGCGTCCTGGTCGGGATCGTCACGGCTGATGACATGCTCGATGTCGCTGAGGAAGAGGCAACCGAGGATATTCAAAAATTCGGCGGCATGGAAGCGTTGGAAGAGCCGTATATGCGCATTCCCCTTTGGCGCATGGTGCGTAAACGCGCCGGCTGGTTGGTGATTTTGTTCCTGGGCGAAATGTTAACTGCGACAGCAATGGCGAATTATCAGCAAGAACTGGCAAAGGCGCTTGTGCTCGCGTTGTTCCTGCCACTGATCATCTCCAGCGGTGGAAACTCTGGTTCGCAAGCTTCCACTTTGATGATTCGCGCCATGGCGCTCGGTGAAGTGAGCCTGCGCGATTGGTGGCGAGTAATGGGTCGCGAAGTGCAGGCTGGACTTTGGTTGGGAGCGATCCTGGGAGCGATCGGTATCCTGCGCGTCGGGGCCTGGGCCATCATTGGCCAACAATATTTCCACCAGCAGCCTTACGGCGCGCATTGGCCGCTGGTCGCGCTCACCGTCGGGACCGCACTAGTCGGCGTCGTGCTTTGGGGAACTCTTTCCGGGTCCATGCTTCCCTTTCTTCTCCGTAGAGTAGGAGCCGATCCCGCCACGTCATCGGCGCCTTTTGTTGCCACGCTTGTGGATGTGACCGGCTTAATCATTTATTTTAGCATCGCTCTGCTTATTATGCGCGGCACGATGCTGTAGCCACAGGAGCTGATCGCGGCGCTGGCCCGTGGCAAGCTCTGGGATTGCCGAGCTCAACGCCCTCGGCTACAAAGGAGACGGTCATGTTGTCGATTCAAAAAATCTTCGGGCGCGACGAAAAGTTCTACAATTTGTTGGAGCAGAGCGCCGAAGAAGCAGACGCCAGCGTCCATCACTTGATCGCGCTGCTGGAACGCCTGGAGCAACACGAGTCGCCACAGAGTCTGGAACAATTCATTCTCAGTCGGCGCAAAGACAAGGAAATCACTCAGGAACTTACCGAACAGCTTTGTAAAACGTTTATCACCCCTTTGGAACGGGAGGACATTCAGGCGCTGGCCGGAGCATTGTACAAAATACCGAAGACAGTAGAGAAAATTGGAGAGCGCGTTTTGATCTGCCCGGAGGACTTGCACGGCCGAGATTTCCGCAAACAGGTGGAACTCCTCGATCAAGCGGCGGAAACAGTCATGGCCATGGTAAAACAATTACGAAAAGGCACCGATGCGGCGACTGCGCGCGAGATGAATGCCAAGCTTCAGTCGATTGAGGGCGAAGCCGACAAACTCGAGCTCGATCTGTTGCGCGATCTTTACCAGGGCGATTATGAAGCGAAGCAGGTGATTTTTCTGCACGATCTGTTCGCATTGATCGAAAAGGTCATCGATCGTTGCCGCGATGCAGGAAATATTGTCCTGGAAGTGGCGCTGAAGTATTCGTAGCCCGCTGCGTACTGCGGCTATGTTTACGTTTCTCACAGTCGTAGTCGCGTCGATCATCTTCGAATACAGCAACGGCTTTCACGACGCCGCCAATGCCATCGCCACGGTCGTCTCGACCAAGGTACTGACGCCGCGCCAGGCCATTGCGATGGCTGCTTTCTTTAATCTCACAGGCGCTCTGCTGGGCGGCGCGGTCGCCTCGACCATCGGCAAAGGCCTTGTGGACACGAACGTTGTCACAATGCCCACAGTGCTTGCCGCTGTCGTCGCTGCGTTCGTGTGGAACATCACCACCTGGTGGTTCGGCTTGCCTTCGAGCTCGAGTCACGCGCTCATCGGCGGACTTTGTGGCGCGGCGCTTGCGACGGCGCGCAACGATTGGTCAGTAATAAAGTGGAATGCTGGCATCTGGCCGAAAGTCGTTGTGCCAATGCTCACCTCCCCACTCGCTGGATTTATTTTTGGCGGGCTACTGATGTTCTTGCTTTTCGCAGCGCTTCATCGTTTCACGCCGCACTTGGTGAACACGCTGTTCGGCAAACTCCAAATCTTCAGCGCAGCGTGGATGGCGCACAGCCATGGCTCAAACGACGCGCAAAAGACGATGGGCATCATCGCACTCGCACTTTTTACCGGCACCAAAGCCGGCAGCTTCGATCATTTGCCCGGCTACCTGGCTTTTCTTAGGACCCCGACTTTTATCCTGCCTATCTGGGTGGTCGCGGTGTGCGCGTTAACGATGGCAGTTGGGACCGCTGCAGGTGGCTGGCGGATTATTCGCACGCTGGGACATCGCATGGTGAAATTGCAACCGGTGAACGGCTTTGCCGCAGAAACCACTGCGGCGGTGATTATCCAGGCCGCAAGCTACTACGGCATTCCGCTTTCCACTACGCACGTAATCACAACATCGATTATGGGCGTAGGCGCCGTGAAACGCTTCAGCGGATTGAGATGGACCGTGGTCGAGCGAATCATCTGGGCCTGGCTTTTCACTCTACCGGCGAGCGGGCTGGTCGGTTATGTGCTCGAACGTGTGGTGGCAGCTCTTTGATCTGTTTCTTTTCGTAAGTCAGCACCAACGCCATCCTGGAACTCCCGGCTACAGTTCATCCAAGCCTTGGATCGCTTTCTCCATGCCGCTGACCACCAGCGTGAAGCGATCGTAATCGAGCTTGTCGGGAGTGTCGTTTGCTGAATGATAATGAGGATAACGGAACGGCGCGGTGTCGGTGACCATGATGCCAGCGTAACCGTTGCGCCAGAATGACCATTGATCGGACCAACTGACACCGGGAACGAACGCGGGGAGCGCTGCGCCTTCGGATGGAATCTTTGCATGTTTGCGGAAAAGCGCGATCACACGACGTAGCAAGTCCCGTGAATGAACATTGCTGACGAATCCGATGAAATTGCCAACTTTAGGATAAAACATTCCCAGGCCCGGCGATGGATAAGTCTGCGAATGCGGTGCATCGGAAAAATAGCCGATCGTTTCGAGGCTGATCATGGCGGAGATTTTTTCGCCCCGCGCTTTGCATCTGCCGGCGTAGACAAGGCTTCCCATTTCGCCCGACAAGAAATAAGGCGCCTCCTCGTTCACAAAGGCGACAAAGCGCATGGTGTGCTGCGTCTTCGTGTTGGAGAAGCGTCGCGCTAGAGCAAGCATTGCCGCGACACCGCTTCCATTGTCGTTTGCGCCCGGCGAACCAAACACTGAGTCGTAATGCGCGCCGATCAGAAGAATGTCTGCGTGTAGTTCGTAACTGTGCCGTCGCGGCGTAAGTCCCGCGCGTGAGAAGGAATCCTCGATGAAATCGGCAGCGGCATTGAGCTGCGCGTAATGCCACATATTTCGCTCGCCAATTTCTCGGGCAAGCTTTTGCACATCGGCGCGGAGCTCGTCGCGCAGCGTAACTTCATCAGGCGAAAGTGTTGCAGCCTTTGAAATATTCTTCCCGGGCATTCGCATACCGAACCACCAAAGTAACGCAATAACTGCTGCAACAACGATTGTAATGCGCAGTCCGCTGAGGAGTATTCGTTTGAACACGTCAGCAGCAGATTACAAAGAGATTTGATAATCGGAACTCCGTTCGCATAACTGCTGGGTAGCGCATGGGTCTGGCGTGCTGGCGAATGCGTCCTCCCGGTCGCGAACTTTCCTTGCGGCTCATCCGTGGACTGTGGCACTGCACAAGGAAAGATTGTTGCGGCGGGACACCGCAACCAGCACGGGAGACGTGTGCGCTACCCCAAACACCTGGTCGTCACGCGATCTTTTTTCGAAATCGCAAAGCGCAGAGAACGAAGAGCAGGTTCGACATCAGAATGAGAATGACGAGATTCGGCCAGTATTCCAAAAGATTTGCTCCCCGCAAAATGATGGCGCGCATGAGGGCTATAAAGTAAGTGGTGGGAAAGAGCGTTCCCAGCGCATAAAAAATCCAAGGCATGGTTTCACGCGGGAAAATAAAACCCGAAAAGAAAACGCTCGGCAATAGAAACACCATCGACATTTGTAGCGCTTGCATCTGATTTTCAGCATAGGTCCCAACAAGCAAACCAAGACTGAGCAATGCAAAGACATACACCAATGTTGAAAACAGCATCGCTACGATGTTGCCCTCGATCGGCACGAAAAACACAAACCGCATAACAAGAAAGAGGACGACTGCCATCGCCATTCCGATGCACAAATACGGCACCAGCTTACCCAGCATTAGACCGGCGCTACTCAAGGGACTGACAAGCAATTGCTCCAGAGTGCCGCGCTCTCGTTCACGCACCAGGGCCATGGCGGTAGCGACCGTTGTTCCGATTTGCAGAACGACCCCGATCACCCCCGGCACATAAAAATTCGGGGCGCGCATTGCCGGGTTGTAAAGCATCTGAGGACGAACATCGACCGGCACTCCCTGGCGGCCGGTCTCGCGCAAAAGCGACTCGACCGATTGGGTCAACGCCACGCCTAGCCCTGTGTTAAGGGCTTGCAACGCCGTCGTAGAATTGGATCCGTCAACAAGCAATTGCACCTGCGCGGAATGACCTGCGTTCAGATCGCGGGTGAAGTTTGGCGGTATGTCCAACGCTGCATAGGCGGTTCCTTTGCGCATTTCGCTCTTGAGCTGATCCAGGCTTTGCACTTCGCCTACCACGCGAAATGTCTCAGTGTTCACGAACCGATCGATCAACTGGCGGCTCTCAACCGTGCGGTCTTCGTTCAGAACCAGCATCGCCATGTGTTTCACGTCATTGTCCAGCGCATAGCCGAACGCGACCATCTCGATCAGCGGGGGAAAAAACATGAAGAAAAGCGTCATGGGATCGCGCCAGACGATGATGAATTCCTTGAACAGAATTGCACCGAGCCCGCGAAAGAATTTATGTTTCATAGCTGTTTCTCGGTCATCCCGAGCAAATCGAGGGACCTCTCACACACCGTTTGATCACACAAAAGACATTCGCGTGGCGTTCTCACCTTATGTGAGGTCCCCTGACTTCGTTTCGGATGACGCGCGTATGCTGAAAAAGCATCGGGTTCGAATCCGCCCACTTAGGGTTCATTCTCTTGATCAATGCGTTCTTCTTTTCGCGGCGCCATCCTTTGATTTCCTTTTCGCGTGTGATCGCGTCGCGCGGATCGTTAAAGCGCTCGTAATAAATGAGACGGTCAACCTTGTATGTCTTTGTAAATCCTTCTACCTCGCTGTTCTGATGTTGCGAGACTCGGCGCATCAAACTGTTTGTTATCCCGGTATAGAGAACGACGCGACCGCGATTGGTCATAATGTAAACGTAGAAGGCTTTCATTGATTTGTGAGGTCCTTCGCGTTGCTCAGGATGACATTCATTCACGCCGCCTTTTGTTTGTCGGCATGTTTGGCCGAAAGCTCCACAAACACGTCTTCGAGCGAAGGCCCTATTTCGCGAATTTCGGAATGATCGACGCCGACTTTGCGCAGTTGTTCGTCAATCTGGGCACGCTTGACACTTTCATCGACCAGCAAATGCATCGATTGACCGAACACAGTGGCGCTGCGCACTTCACGCATTTCGTGCATCGCGCGCAATGCAGTGGTCACATGATCGCAAGTCACGTCGAGTCGGCGTGTTCCGGGTGGATTTACATCCGGCAGTTTTTTTAACTCATCCGGCTCACCACAGACGATCAACTTCGACAT
>QHOR01000057.1 GCA_003219395.1 Verrucomicrobiota bacterium
GGCTCAGTTTCTTCCCGCTACAAAGGGTGGAGACAGACAGGACCGCCGTGATCTTTTACTCGAGCTCCGTGGCAACGGATTTGATGTCGTACAAACCCGGGCCGAGCTGGACGCAATTCCCGCGTGGCGTCGTCCGAAACTGATCGGCGCTTTTAGTAAAGAAGATCTCGCGTTCGTAAACCAGGTCGAAGAAAGAAGTCAGCAGCCGAGCCTTTCGGACATGGTGCGGCGAGCAATTCAATTGCTCCAGTACAATGTTGGGGGCTACTTGCTGGTGGTTGATGCAGGGCTAATGCGAAAAGCAGCGCAGGAAAACAACGGAGAGAGGACTTTGGGGCAAACGGTCGAACTGGATCGTGCAGTTGGCGTCGCGCGAAGTTACGGCGGAGAAAAATCCACGATTGTGGTCTGCGGCGATGTAGCGATCGGCGGATTAAGCCTGAATGGATTTCCCTTTCGTAAAGACAGCGGCATTGCTCTGTTAGGTTTTAATTCTGCCGGCCAGCCTTGGATCACGTGGGCCACCGGTCCGAACGGCGACAAATCGTACGGAGCAGCGAAAATACCAGGTAAACAGGATGAAGATCAGAGCAAACAACCGCAGACGGAACAGTCTGAGCCGGCGGCGGTTTACACCAAATCTGCCTTGGTCACTGTTGAAGACGTCGTTGCGTTTGGCAATGGTCCTGGAACAGATGCTTTAGGAGGAGTAGTAGACAGCACGAAGGTGTTCGAAATTCTGCGCGACGAACTCTGATGCCTTCGCGTGCAAACTGTAAATCGCTGAACCGTTAAATCGTGACACGAGTGATCATCCGTTTTAACACGTAACGAATCACTAGTCAGCGCAGGCTTACCTGTACCGCCATTATTTCGCCGTTTCACGATAAGGCAACCCCAACTCATAGAGCGCGATCTGTTGTTGAAGCTCACCAGCTAACGACTCATCTCCTTGGCTCCGCGCCAGCTGCATGGAAGTGCGGGCGCTTTCACTCGCTTTTCCAAATTGGCCAGCCTCGGCGTACGCCGCCGCCAGCGTGCGCAGCACGAGCGCATTACTGCCTCCTGAGATTTCGTCAGCTTGTCGCGCAAGCTGAATCGCCCTTACTCCATTTCGCAATGAGCCGTTAGAAGCTGTGGCCAATAACCAAGCCAGATTATTTAACGCGGAAACGGATTGAGGAGAAATTTCTAACGCCTTTTCATAATGTTTGATGGCTTCGGCCGATTGACCTTTTTCATCAAGAGCGATGGCGAGGATCGTTTGGCAATCTGCATTGTTAGGCTGGATCAACACGGCGGCCCGAGAATGCTCGATCGCAGCGTCCAGCTTTCCTTTCTCAAGCAGAGCATGGCCAAGTCCGTAACGGGCAAGAAAATAATCGGGACGTATTGCAACCGCTTTTTCGTAGTGACTGATCGCATCGTCGATTTGTCTCTTTTGGACAAGAGCATTCGCCAAGGCCACTTGAGCATCCGGATCGTTTGGCTGCATTCTGGCCGCCTTGTCGCAATAGAAGATCGCCTCGTCCACCTGGCCTTTGCCCAGAAGAGCCGTGCCAAGATTGTAATCGGCATCCCAAAAGTTGGGCTCCATTTGCAACGTCGTCCGATAATGCGCAATTGCATCGTCAAGCTGGCCTTTTTCAAACAGGACCATGCCCAAATTGTTGTGAGCCATCCAGCAACCCGGATTTCTGGACAGCGTCGTGCGCCAGAGCGTTTCGACGTTGCTATACATTGCCGCCTGTCGCCACGTCAGACCGGCCAGAAGCGCCAGGAGGCAGAGCGCCGCGCCAAAGATTAACGCGCCACTGTTTTTAGAGAAATCACGCAACCTGACGAGACCGGCAGATGCCAGGGCGATCGGACCGATGCAGGCCAGGTATTGGTAATGATCGGCTACGAACGTGTAGCGGAATGTATAAAGCATAACGAAGCCCAGCACCGGGCTCAAGGTGGCAACAAAAAATCCCGCTGCGACCTCGACACTGCGCCCTACATATGGACGAAGAAGGTAGATTGCCACGCAGACGATCACTCCTGCCGCCAGCCACGCGTAGTTGAGCAGATGCGTCGGCGCAATATCCCATCGCGGATAAATAAATGTGAGATTGGATGGCCAGGTCAGTTTACTTAGATAAAACCAAATGGCGCGGCTTGCGACGAGAACACGTTCCATCGGGCTTAGGAACGTAAAAACAGCCCGACTGGTGCCCTGATGGTAGCGCTCCCACCACATCGCCAACACGCCCATCGCGATGCCAAGAACAAAGAAAGGAACGATGTGGAAAATTCGTTTCCGACTGATGGGCTTGTTTTGTAACCACAAAATCAAGAACAAGGCCGCAGGCAACGTACAGGCCGTAGTTTTGGACGAAAGCGCAAGTAGATAAAGGATCAGCGCAAGGCCATAAAACAGCCAGATCCGCTTGGTTCTTTCATCAACAAACGCAATCCACGCGAGTAGGCTGAGCAAAAAGAAGAAGCCCATCAGTACATTTTTGCGTTCGGTGATCCAGGCGACCGATTCGACCTGCACAGGATGCAGCGCGAAAATTGCTCCAGCCAGCCATGCTCCCGGGATCTTTAATCGCGCCAGCACCAACCAGACCAGCAGAGCGTTGGTAATGTGCAGCAGTAGATTCACCCAATGGTATCCAGTTGGATCGAGACCCCAAATGGTGTGCTCGACTCGAAAAGTTGTGTAAACCAACGGGAAATATTGCGAAGGCGAATCGAGTGAAAACCAGATTCGCCGCAGACCATCTGGCGCCGTTAGCAGCTCATTATTGGTGATGTAAACATCATCGTCCCAAAGAAAACCTCCGCTCCAGGCCGGCCGGTACGCAAATATCGTTACAGCTGTCAACACAAGAGCAAAAATGAATGCGCGACGCCGAAAAGAAAAAAAAGGTTCGACGATTTGATGCATAAAGTCGGGGCGAAGTTACGCGGGTTGACGGAAAATCGCCTTCTCCCGCTTCGCAGTCTTATGGAAAGGGAAACATTCCAGGGGTGTTAGAAGCGGGCGAATTTCAAATACCCGAGTTGCAACGTCCAGTTTCTCGCCGAAATAGCAGCTTTTGTGACTCATAAGATTGACGGTAACCGCAAGGCGCTGGGCGCTGGATGGTGGGTTCTGGCCGTAATCGTTTTTGGTGTCGTCGTTACCATCAGGATTCGATTACTTGGAATTCCGCTCGAGCGCGATGAAGGCGAGTACGCCTATGCCGGCCAACTCATTTTGCAAGGTATTCCACCATACACACTCGCCTACAACATGAAGTTTCCAGGTACTTATGCAGCTTACGCCGGAATCATGTCGATCTTTGGGCAATCAATAACCGGAATTCATTTGGGACTGCTTCTCGTGAACGCAGCTACAGTCTTTTTGATCTTTTTGCTGGGGCGCCAACTCGCGAATCCGGTGGTGGGACTTGCCGCGGGACTGAGCTATGCCGTGCTCTCTGTCAGTCCTTCGGTGCTCGGATTTGCCGGCCACGCTACACATTTTGTGTTGCTCCCGACGCTCGCGGGAACATTGCTTCTGCTCAAAACCAGAGACCACGAAGGTTTTGGGTTGTTATTCGCAAGCGGGCTGCTCTTCGGTCTTGGCGTGCTCATGAAGCAGCCGGCGGTTTTCTTCGCGCTGTTCGGAGCGATTTATCTTGTCTCTAATAATTTTCGTCGCCGATTCCGACTTCAAAGAATCCTCCTGCGAACTCTGATGTTTAGTGCGGGCGTAATTGTTCCCTTAGCAATTACTTGCCTCATTCTCTGGCGCATCGGTGTGTTCCACACATTCTGGTTTTGGACCATCGATTACGCGCGTCAGTACGGGAGTCTCATTCCTTTCACTCAAGCGCCGCAGTTTTTGGTGTACAGCGCAAAGGAAGTGCTGGTTGCCGGCTGGCCGATCTGGACACTGGCTGCAATCGGACTCATTGCGGGTTTGTGGCAGCAACGAACACGTCCAATCGCAGTTTTTCTGCTGATCTTCCTACTCTTCTCCTCCCTGGCATTGTGCCCGGGATTCTATTTTCGACTGCACTATTTCGTCCTGGTCCTTCCAGCTGTTTCGCTGCTCGCGGGCATTGGCATCAGCAGATTGTCGGACCTCAGTGTCAATCGAGCGATCGTAGTTCGATTTGTCCCGATCTTGATTCTGGGGTTTGCTCTTGCTTGGCCGATTCTCGCAGAAAGAAAATTCTTTTTTGAAGCCTCTCCGACCGATGCTTCTCGAATAATCTATCCGGAGAGTCCCTTCGCGGAGTCCATCAGAATTGCCGAATATCTCAGGCAACATACTACTCGAAATGACACAATCGCGGTACTCGGTTCCGAGCCGCAGATTTATTTTTATGCCGGTCGGCATTCCGCAACCGGCTACATCTATGCCTACGGCTTGATGGAGCCCCAGAAGTATGCCGGCCAAATGCAGCAAGAAATGATTCGTGACATCGAGCGAGCCCATCCCAAATTCCTTATCTTTGTCGTGATGCCAGATTCCTGGCTACAACGACCGGAATCCGAGCGGTTGATTTTCACCTGGGCTAATGAATACACGGCGCAAAACTATATTGTAGCAGGTTTCGTGAACATGGTGGCACCAGACAAGACAGATTATTATTTTGGCGACATACCACAATCAGTGCCACAACTGGGAAAATACATTTTGATCTACCAGAGGAAATCCTAACGGGATGACGAAGCCGGAGTGCCCCCTATTTTATTTGGGTCTCATCGTTCTTTTCTGATCGGTGTTCATCGGTCCCTGAAGATGAAGACAACACTGAACCGCTGCTGGCTAATTGTCGGAATCTGCCTTTCCCTCGTTGTGCTTGTCTGGCTGGTTTTTGGCCAAACACTCTGGTACGACTTCATCAACTACGATGATCCGCGTTATGTCTACGAAAACACGGCAATAACCAGCGGTCTAAGCATCAGCGGTATTGCGTGGGCGTTCACTCATATTCATTCCATGAACTGGCATCCGCTGACGACTATTTCGCACATGCTCGACTGCCAGCTATACGGGTTAAATGCAGGATGGCATCATTTTACGAATGTCTTTCTCCATACGATCGCGGCGGTGCTGCTGTTTCTTGCGCTGCAACAGATGACTGGAGCGGTTTGGCGAAGCGCGTTTGTGGCGGCGGTGTTCGCAATTCATCCTTTACGTGTCGAATCGGTGGCCTGGATAGCAGAACGAAAGGATGTGCTGAGCGGTGTCTGTTTCATGCTTACACTGCTAGCCTATATCTACTACACGCGCGCGCCGTCATTGGGCCGTTACCTTACGCTGACACTCGTTTTTGTATTAGGTCTTATGTCAAAACCGATGCTGGTCACCCTGCCATTGGTACTATTGATTCTGGACTATTGGCCACTCCGTAGACTCGGCGGAAGCGCATCAGACATAGCACATCAGTCATTAATGCGGGTTCTGGAAAAGATTCCGCTAATAGCTTTTTCCGCCGCTTCAAGCTTCGTCACTTTGTTAGCTCAAAAAGGCGCGGTCGGTTGGACAGAGCAGTTGCCTGTAGCGGTTCGGATCAATAATGCAGCGGTAAGCTACGTCATGTATGTCTGGCAGATGTTGTGGCCAGTGCGGCTTGCTGTGTTCTATCCGCATCCAGAGCACCGGCTGTCGCTTGCTACGATTATCTTTTGTCTCCTCCTTCTGATATCGATAACCGCTGTAGCTATCGCTCTGCGAAAACAACGGCCTTACCTCATAACGGGTTGGTTATGGTACCTAGGCATGCTCGTACCCGTGATCGGATTGGTCCAAGTCGGCTGGCAGGGCCGGGCGGATCGATATACATACTTACCGCAGATTGGCCTATACATCGCAATTACATGGGCTGTGGCAGATATGACGGGTTTATGGCGCCGTCAACGAGCGATTTTGAGCGCTGCTGCGATACTTGTCATCGGCGCTTTCACCTCGTGCGCATGGGTTCAGACCTCGTATTGGCGTGATAGCGAAACATTGTTCAGACATGCGCTTGCTGTAACCCAAAACAATGATGTTGCTGAAAATAACCTCGGCATCGTCTTTTTGCGGCAGGGTAAGGTGGATGAAGCTATTTCGCTTCTGCAAGCGGCCGTGGATCTTCGGCCAGACAATAGCCCCGCCCATGAAAATTTAGCAAAGGCTCTTCTCCAAAAAGGTCAAGTGGCCGATGCGTTGATTCACTATCGTAAATTACTTCAGCTACAACCAGATAACATAGAGGTCCATAACATTGTTGGCACGGTTCTTACCCAGCAAAATCGTGTTGCTGAAGGTGTCGAAGAATGGGAGAAGGTGTTGGCGATCCAACCAGAGAACGGGAACGCGATGAGCAACCTTGCCTGGGTATTCGCAACCTGCCCAGACGCGTCTCTTCGAGATGGACCAAAAGCGGTTCGACTCGCGGAGCAAGCCTTACGTCTCTCCGGAGGCAGAATCCCGATACTTTTCCGGACGTTGGCAGCGGCTTATGCTGAAAGCGGCGACTTTTCGAAGGCGATTCAGACCGCGCAGCAGGGGATGGAACTGGCGAATAGCCAGGGAAACCCAGGATTGGCTACGGAACTGCAGGGCAACATTGCACTCTACCAGCAACAACAGCCGTTGCGAGATCCTAGTTTAACAAATGGCAA
>QHOR01000058.1 GCA_003219395.1 Verrucomicrobiota bacterium
AAAACTCATTCTGCGGCTAAAGCGTTGCTCGTAAAGGCTACGCAGTTGCAACTGATAGTTGTGATGGTTTGTCGGGCCGAGAAGTGTGCCACTCAAGCGGCATCGCGCGATATTCGAGAAATTTCCCTTGATCGGGTCGGACTCGGTAACATCGATCCGATAGAAATCTGACTGAGCCAGGCGGAACGCATTTTGCTCGAGGAATTCTCGATTCAGAGACAAGGCGCCGTTATCACCGAGGCGATAAAGCGGCGATTCCGCTTTGGCCACAAGCCGCACCTCGTATCGTTCAGGCTTTTCAAGAAATAAACGCGCCAGAGCGTAGAGCGAATACGCCACTGCGCCGGACTTGATTTGCGCAACGACACTTTCGAAAGCCGGAGAGTATGGCAGAAAACGGATTGTGATTGGCAGTGGGGTTGGTGTTGCGGCGGGACGCTCCGCTCCCCTGGGCCGATCTTCCTCCGTTCGGCGCCGTCCTTGTGGGTCGCTGGATGCCCGGTCGCGATCTATCGGAGCTCGGAGTTGACCGTCTTCCCCGGTGCGTCGGTGCTTGCCGATGATGCCGTGGTGGGCGCTCGGGACCGTGCTCGCCTTCCACGTCCGCGTAACGCTTCGGCTCGACTGGTTCTTTCACCCAGGCAGGCAGCAGCTTGAGATCGAGCAGGTCGGCGGCCTCGATACTGGAAGATGTCATCGGCTTCATCTACTCGAATGATAAACCGAAGCAAACATGAAGGTGTAACCGCCAAACCGGAAAATGATTGACAACCTCTTTAATTCATTTACTTGCCATGCTGTGCTCGGGAATGCTCCAGGCTTTTCCGCGCGACCAATACAAACCGAACAAATTTTATGGCGGAAAAATCGATTGAAGAGAAAGTAAAGGACATCATTGTCGAGCAACTTGGCGTCAATCCGGAGCAGGTCACGCCGCAGGCCTCTTTCATTGAGGACCTGGGCGCGGACTCGCTGGACATCGTCGAACTGGTGATGGCGTTTGAGGAGGAATTTTCCGTCGAAGTACCGGACGAAGACGCCGAAAAGCTTCAAACGGTCGGTGACGTGATTAAGTACATCGAAGAGCGCGCCAAGCAGCAATAATCTGCTGGTCGCAGCTTAACCGATTGAGGCCCGCCAAAGGGCGCAAGGCCGAGACGGAGAATAGCCGGATGAGCGGACGGGAGGAAAATCGCCGGCTCGCCAATTTGCCATTTCACCGGTTCGTAGCTTCCTGCTCCGAGGGTTGCCAAGCACCGTAACCCGTTCACACTAGAAAACGTGGAAATAACGCTTCTGAAGCGGCCACTTTTTTACGTTGGCGACCACTACGTAACGTTCCTCGGGCTGGTTGCATTCGTGGGCCTTTTCGCAGCCGGTCTGCTCGCCGCTCGAATCTTACAAAGCGATGCGGTTCGCAGGTTTTTTAGCCGTTTCAAGATCGACGCGAATTTCGTCGCGATCGTTACCACGATCTTGAGTCTCGCCGCGCTGATCTTTTTCATTATCAGCGCCATCAATGCAGCGGGGATTCCACTGGCCTGGAACGCGCCACTCCCGGCGATCAAGCTAAGTCTGCTTCAGATTTTTCTTCTCGTCGCGCTCCTGGTTGCCGTCTTCTGGGTTTCTTCGAGGACAAAGCGTTTTCTTTTTAACCGGCTGCTCGCTCAGAGTGGACTCGATCGCTCGCTCCAGTACGCGATTTCCCAAGTCATCAGCAATGTCGTTCTGGTGGTTGGCATTTTCGTTGTCCTGGAGAACACGGGGATTCATCTGGCTGCGCTGACTGTATTCGCGGGGGCGGTCGGGGTGGGTGTTGGTTTCGGTCTCCAGAACATCGCCAGCAATTTCATCAGCGGTCTGGTGATTCTGGCGGAGCGACCGATCACGATTGGTGATCGCGTCGAAGTAGCAGGTATTGTCGGTAGAGTGGAGCAAATTCGGGCGCGCAGCACTGTGATTATGACCAGCGATAATATTGCCATCATCGTTCCGAGCTCGAAGTTCATCGATTCACCGGTGACTAACTGGCATTACGGCGATCCACGGGTGCGGTTTCGGGTGCCTGTAGGCGTGGCTTATGGAAGCGACGTGAACAGAGTGCGCGAGGCGCTTGTCGCCGCAGCTCGCGAACATTCAGCGACGCTAACCGACCCGGAGCCGACAGCTCATCTGGACAAATTTGGGGATAGCGCGATCGATTTCGAGCTCATCGCCTGGACCCAGGAGATGAGCTACAAGCCCCGCCGCTTTAAGAGCGATTTAAATTACCTGATCTACAAACATCTAACCGCAGCCGGGATCGCAATTCCAAATCCTCAACGCGACCTGCACATCCGCGACGGAGTCATCAAGGTCAAAACCACGGTCGAGCGCGAATCGATGAGGCCATCCCAGGACTAGCGCGTTGCGGCCTCTCGTTACTTAAACGCCTCGACTCCGTTTTCATGCAGCATGCAGATACAATTCAATTTCCTCAGGGCGCGGTAAAAACTGCTACGCTGGCTGAGCTGCAAAGCTGCCAGGCATGGAATCGGGCACTTCAAAGTAAGTGCAAGGATCATCGTTACTACGAGATCATCGAAGAAACCTTACAGGACAGTTTCGAATATCACCACCTGTTGCTCCAGGACGATTCCGGCAATATACGGGCAATCCAGCCTGTATTTTTCGTCCGGCAAAATCTCATCGAAGGCGTGCCTGGTAAGATTAGTTCAATTGTAGATCGTGTTCGCAAAATTCTTCCACGATTTCTAACGATGCGGGTCTTGATGATTGGCTGCGCGGCCGGCACCGGCGACCTGGCAGCATGCGAGGAGAAAGACGAAATGTGGGTCGCAAACGCGTTGCAAGCGAGCCTTTCCAATTATGCAAAACGAAACAAGGCTTCGCTGGTCGTATTGAAGGATTTTCCTGCGACCTATCGCTCGAAACTCGAACCGTTTTCCGCAAATGGCTACGCGCGGATTCCCAGCATGCCAATGACGCGGCTTCCACTCCATTACAACAATTGGGACGAATATTTTCGTACGCTCAGTAAAGCCACGCGAAAAGATCTGCGCCGAAAGTTCCGCAAAGCGGAACGCGCGCCAAAGATTGAGATGGAGATCGTCAGCGATATCACGCCGCTAATTGACGAAATCCATCCGCTGTATCTCTCTGTCCACGAGCGTTCGCCATTAAAGTTCGAAACCCTGACAAAAGATTATTTTCGTGCAATGGGACAGCGCATGCCGGATCGGGCGCGCTTCTTTGTTTGGCGCCAGTTGGGCAAGATCGTGGCATTCAGTTTTTGCCTCGTGTGCGGCGATAAAATTTATGACGAATGCATCGGATTGGACTACAGCGTAGCGCTCGATCTGCATCTTTATTTTTACACCTTGCGCGACATCATCTCCTGGGCGCTGGAACAAGGTTTGAAGTACTACTATAGCAATCCGCTCAACTACGAACCGAAACTGCATCTGGATTGCGAGCTTGTACCACTGGACCTGTACGTCATGCACACAAATTTACTGCTGAATCCGATCTTTGGCCGTTTCCTTAAATACCTCGGTCCGACACGTCACGATCCTGTTTTACAGCGGTTTCCTAATGCTGATCAGCTCTGACAGCCGTATTCTACAGATGCTGGCCCCTTGGACGATGCGATGCGCGCCTTGCTGCCACATCAGCGTCACGGCTCGAGGCAGCGAGGCGGCTACAGCGAAGCAATCCGCTTGCGGGAAGATCATGGCGCGCTAGAAAAACGGATGCAAAATCGACCTTCGGGTTTCGGCAACCCCTGGCTGCAACTTGCTTTGAGCGTTGCTTGCGTGCTCGTGTCCGAATTTCTTTTGAAGCGTGGCGCAACCGAGGTAGCAGACGCGGGGAACGCGTGGTCTTGGACCGGTGTTAACGGTTTGGCTTCATCGCTGGTGTGGTGGGCGATTCTTCTCATCGTCGCGAGCTTCATCAGTTGGCTCTATGTGCTGAGATATATTCCAATAACCATCGCTTTTCCTCTGTCGCGTGTGGTCGATATTCTCGTTCCGCTCGGCTGTTGGATTTTTCTCGGCGAATTGATTTCGCCACTGCGTTGGTGCGGGATTGCGCTAGTTGTTGTTGGACTAGCGCTGGTCGCGAAACCAATTGCACAATTCGAGGAACGCTTATGAGTTTCCTCGCCTTTTTTTTCATCATCGTTTCTTTATTAAGCTTCGTCGCGGCTCAGCTCATCCTGAAGCGAGCGATGGATGCCACGACAGCCACCGGTTTTCGGAATGCTCGGTTTATCTGGAAGATTGGCGGCGGAATTCTTCTGATGACGATCTCGTTCTTCCTTACCCTCGGATTACTGCAGCGATTTGACCTGAGCTATCTCTATCCATTCCAAGGTTTGAGCGTGATCTTCATCACGGCGATGGCAGCCGTAGTGCTGAAGGAAAGGCTAAATACGCGATTGGCGGTTGGTGCGTTGCTGATCAGCGTCGGGATCGTGCTCGTTTCAATGAGCTAAGGTTCCGCCCGGCAAACTCCAAGCGTATCCTTCGCTAGTAAATGAGCTTGGCGCGGATAGAACGCACCAAATCCGGTGATCCTTATTGAAAGCGCGTTCCAGTCGTCCTGCCGTAGGCGGTGAAAATAAGATTGCCGTCAGCGTCGAAGATTTGAATCGTCGCGCTGTATGTGAAGCTGTTGGCGCTGGTGAGGTGGACGTTGGCGGTGACTATTCCGGTAATGGCCAGCGCGCCGTTCTCGTCAGTGCTGAGGGACGTATCCCGCAACGACAAGCCGAATCGCTGATGTGTCACAAGCGAACCGAGCGAAAGGTCGATTAGTTTCAGTTCATTTTTCGATAACCCTGATCGCCGACACACCGGCCTGGCTGCTTATCTGGAGCAGCGGGATCAAGGACATTTACCTCATAGGCTTCGGGCTGGATTACTGCGTGAAGTACAGCGCGCCCGACGCGCGCCAATTGGAACTCAATATGCACGTCATCATTGATGGCTGTCGCGGCAGCGAGCTTTCAGCACGGCGACATCAACCGGGCCCTCGATGAGATGGTAAGTGTCGGCGCGCTTTTTCTGAATAGCACTGAGCGGAGCCCGAGGCGCTGACTCCGGCAGCCGCGGTCAGCGATTACCACAAGTAGATTTGTTTGCGGTAAACGGGTTTGGCGCGGATTGAACGCGCCAAACCCAACAGATCAACCCTGCGGTCGCCGATGGTTTCGCAGAGTCCTGCCAGCGCTCACGGTCCTCTTACGACGATGGTGCCGCTGATGGTACCACTGGTCTCGCCGGTATCAAGGTTCGAGCATTGGTCCGTGGTGAAGCTGCCTCTAGCACCAGCGTACCGGCCCGTTCCGCCGATAATGGTCCAGGGATCCACATGGCGAAGATCGCCGTTGGCGCATGAACCACTGTTAATTCCCAAAAACCACGCCAAAATGCTGTCACCGTTCGCGACGTCTCCCACTATCAAGCGGCTTCCCCCGAGGTTCCCAGGCGGCGTAAACGCGAAAGCGAACTCCACTGGGATCGAGTAAACCAGTGTGAATGGACCAAGCGCCGTGTCGGTTGACATAACGCTCCCGTTCACATAGATCCCTTCCGCTGGATTGGGAAAAGGTGCGCCACTTTCGCTCCCCGCGATAGTACCATTAATTCGTATTACTCCCGCTTCCACCGCGGAGCTGACGAGCGTCACGGTCAGGAAGACTGCTGTCATTAAGCTGATTCTTTTGGTTTTATTCATTATTTGATTTCCTTTGTTGTTTATTGGCCTTCTTGATTCCTCGTCATTGAGGAGTTATTTCTGGCCGTTCACAGGAGTACTGCGTAAAATTTCGCGATCTCTTACGCGGAAAGTTTTGGAATTTTTGAGCAACCTACCTACGCCAAAGCTACGGCGTGACAGGTCACGCGGATGTGACGGATTAGGACTGTTGAGGCAGCTTTGTGAGCTGCTTTGTAATCGACGCGGACGGCATGCCCATTTGACTTCGCTCGGGGCAGGCTCTGCCTCTACACCTGGGTTACTCGGTGCGAGGAGGGCGAGGGTTCCTTAGGAGCGGGGTAACAGATGCTGCCTGATTCGGGAATCCGAGTGAGTTGTTCCAGATTGGCTAAAACCTTTTCTTTAGCTGGACGTACCAAAACCGGCCTTTGATCGTGGCGAGCGATTCATCGTAGCCGTTCTCGCCGCTGACCGCCACAAACGGCGGATCTTCGTCGCACACGTTCTGGATTCCAAGGGAAATGGTGGCGTTATTCAACCAGGCACGCCATCCACACGGATTGTATTCAGCAGTAGAGACCCGGATTACGTTTTTCCGTTTGCCGTCGTTCATCTTAACATTCTTGCCGCCATCCTTAGCAAAGCCAGGTACCTCGTCCGGGGCGGACGGTGGCAGATTAAATCTGTAGGACGCGATTAGATCGAGGGTAATCCACTCCCGCACTTTCCGCGCGCGCCAGGGGCGAAGGCCACTTCGCGGTGTTTGTGGCTTGGAAAATTCCCCGAATCTACTTTGGGTCAGGCTTAAATTGTCATCTTCGTACTGGCCGGTGTAGTGGACTACTGCGCCGACATCCAAACCCTCTATCCACGTGTCAGCTGGTCCGTCGTAGAAAAGGCTGAAATTGGCTCGGCTCCAAGGTAGCGAGCCCGTCAGAGTGACTCCCGGCGGTATGACTTCTCCCGCGATGCCAAACCGTTTTGTATCAGGTAAGATCTGAAGCTCGGCTCTGGATAACCATGTGCCGTTGAGTGTTGCCGTTAGCCGGCCAAAATCCCCGTGACCGAACATCGAAGAGTCGAGACTATATATGGCTTCGTAATCGAGACCTTCAAAGATCGCGCCTGCAAGATTTTCGTTGGGATCAATGACCAAGGTGATTAGCCCAGGCACCGGTCTGCCGTTAACCATCCTAGGAGGACCACGGAAAACCAAACCGGGAATATTATTTTCAATAATGAAATCCGT
>QHOR01000355.1:0-3766 GCA_003219395.1 Verrucomicrobiota bacterium
AATCTCATTCACCACTTGATCCGCACCTTCTTTTGAAGAGGCGAAGTTGACCACGACGGCGGCGCCTTCGGCAGCGAGTTGTTTAGCAATGCCAGCTCCGATGCCTTTCGAGGCGCCCGTAACTACTGCTACTTTTCCTGCTAGTTTTTTGTTTGACATCTTAATTCCCCTGTCCTTTCTGATTCGTGAACCATCAACGCTCAGTCAGATTGAGCAAACGATATTTGCAGAAGGTTCTGGAACAGTCATTCCAGAACATTGCAAAAAATTTTTAGTCCAGCACTGAAAGCGTGACTTTGACCACATCATTCAGCAGCTTTCGATCACGCGTCGACTTGGAGGAGCAATCCCTGAAGGTTGCTATAGAGAAAGCGCGCCACCGCGCGAGTATCGCTAACCCGCCTCAGTTCCCCTTGCGCTTTTCCTCTTTGCAGGGCCTTCTGGAACATTTTTTCCGCGGAGGCCACGCTGTTACAGGTTCTAGTGGCTGTCTCTTTGCAGCGGCCCGCCAACTCGGACATCGAATTGCCGACAAAACAGCCTCGTCGTCCTTCTGGCGAGAGAGACCTCGCAACCGCTTCTTCAAATAACTGGCGCACATTCCTTTTCATTGAGCCAGGTCTTTCGAGTACCTCGAATACTTTCCGGCTCTGAATCTCACGATAATGATCCAGCGCCTCGAGAAAGAGCGAATGCTTGTCGCCAAAGGTGTCATAAATACTCTGGCGATTAACTCCCATGTGTTGGACCAAATCCTGAATGGACGTCCCTTCATAACCTCGCGACCAGAAAACCTCCATGGCTTTATGGAGAACTTCATCCCGATCGAACTCTTTCTGCCGCGCCATTCGTTTTGCCTCGGCTATCTTTATACTCTTTCTGGAACGAACAGTCAAGAATCAAGCGAGTTCGAAGGGAGTAAGCAAGGCTCGTGGAGTGACGCGGTTTAATTTACACAGTAGACTCGTACGAAAATGCCCGCAGGTTTTGCCACGCATTCAGTGAAACCAGGAATCTCGAATGAAAATACTCATAAGTGCCGTGTACAGCGTTGTGGCAATTCTGATCATGTAGGTTCAACTGAAGATGACGGAAATGCCTGACGCTGAAGATGCTGTATCGCCACTGCCGGGAAGTACTCCCAGCGAGATGTTTCCCGTCCTCACCCTGGCCCAACAAACCCGCGTCCTCGCTCATGGCCAACGTCACACAGCGGGCCAGCGTGAGATCGTTGTTGAGCTTAATGAGCATGTAACCAAAGTCTTCGTTGTAGTCAGCGGGCAACTGCACATCCTGCAGGTGTCGAACAATCAGGAGCACGACGTTGCCATTTGCAATCCGGGAATGTTCACCGGCGAACTAACCGTGCTCTCCGGCCGCCGTGGACTCGTGCGCATACGGGCCGCGGAAAAATCAGAGCTCATCGAAATCGAGCGCGACGCATTGCAGGCCCTGGTCGAGACCGACAGCGAGCTCAGCGATCTCTTTCTGCGGGCTTTCATTCTGCGACGTCTGGAATTAATTGCGCGCGAAGTTGGTGACATCGTCTTACTTGGCTCCAGCCATTCGCTTGATACCCTGCGCATCAAGGAGTTTCTGACGCGCAATTACCAACCCTATTCCTACGTCGATCTCGAGCGTGATGCCGAGGTCCAGGAAATGGTTGATCGCGTTTCTCTTTCGATTGATGACCTGCCCGTTCTCATCTGTCGTGGCACTGCCGTGTTGCGCAATCCGACCAATGAAGAAATTACCGACTGTCTCGGAATCAATGAAGGAATCGATCAAGCGCATGTGCGCGACCTGATCATCGTTGGCGCTGGGCCCGCCGGACTTGCAGCGGCCGTCTATGCAGCATCTGAGGGACTTGATGTTCTGGTGCTCGAATCAAATGCGCCGGGTGGCCAGGCGGGAGCCAGTTCGAAAATCGAAAACTATCTTGGCTTCCCTACCGGTATATCGGGACACGAACTCGCCGGCCGCGCCTACGCCCAGGCGCAAAAGTTCGGCGCGGAAATGCTGATTGCTAAGGACGCGAAAGGCGTGGCTTGTGACCGCCGACCTTACGCAGTGTTGATTGGGGATGGACTGAGTGTGCCTGCACGCTCGGTCGTGATTGCTTCGGGTGCTCAATACCGAAGACTGCAGCTGGAAAATCTCTCGAGGTTTGAGGGTGCTGGCGTCTACTACGGGGCCACGCATCTGGAAGCGCAGTTGTGTGGCGGTGAAGAGGTGGTTGTCGTGGGCGGCGGAAACTCTGCCGGTCAGGCCGCAGTCTTTCTGGCGCAAACGACCAGAAGAGTTTATATGCTGATTCGATCTGAGGACCTGACTGCGACAATGTCGCGTTACTTGATACGGCGCATCGAAGAGACGCCGAATATCGAACTTCATGTCAACACCGAAGTCGTTGTGCTGGAAGGAAGTGATCACCTTGAACGCGTAACCTGGCGCAATAATCAAACTGGACAGACTGAGTCGCACAACATAGCCCATCTCTTTTCCATGACCGGCGCGGTTCCGAATTCTGCATGGCTCGTTGGTTGTGTAGCGTGCGATCAAGCTGGCTTTGTCAAGACCGGCTTAGATCTCACCACGGAAGATTTGGTGAAAGCCAAGTGGCCCCTTAAGCGTCAGCCGTATCTCCTGGAAACCAGTTTGCCCGGTGTGTTCGCTGTCGGAGATATTCGTAGCGGGAACGTGAAACGAGTAGCGTCCGCGGTCGGGGAAGGTTCGATTGCTGTGTCTTTTGTCCACCAAGTGCTAACCGAATAGAGAAAGAATATGGATGAAAAGACTTGTTCGCATCTAAACGCCATTACCGGGGTTAAGCACCCGACGCGTCGTGAATGCGAAGAGTGCGTCAAATCGCAAGCTGGATTCATCTGCGGACCTGTCAAACGTGCGGTGTCTGTGTTTGCCCTATTGCTCGGACAATTGAGCAATCGCAATTTATGTCAAACCCAGGTATCAATTCATAAAATAGCGCCGAAATTCGACGTCCTTTTCAGAACACACCCAATGGGCCGTTCGCCAAAGTTCAGGTTTTCAGGATGGCGAAAATCGTTGGGCTCTTCTTGGGGAGTTTTGCGGGACTCGAGGGACAGGAGGGACGGCAGGGACAAGCACTCAACGCTCGGTAAGGTTTACGATAAAAAGATTTGTTGTGTACACTGCAGTTAACGGTTAACCAGGCCCGCTTGGCTCAGCGGTAGAGCACTCGCTTCACACGCGAGGGGTCAGTAGTTCGAATCTACTAGCGGGCACCAATTTTTTGAAGACAGTCCGCTTTGATCTCCGCGCTCGGCCGCGGTTGGTCAAAGCGGATTTATTTTATTACCGATGCGTTTCTTGCGCCCGTTTTCCTCATCCACTCCACAACAAGTTATCCGTTTCTTGCTCCCGTTTTCCTCATCCACTCCACAACAAGTTAGCCGTTTCTTGCACATACTAATTTTTCATTCTCCCCTGGCTTTAGCCTGGGGATCAGATCTCCGGGCGAATCTTGGAACCGTTTTAACGGTTTCAGGTCCAATCTAAATCTGTCGTCTCGAGAACGCCGCTTCTTTACGTCACGACAAGCTAAACAGGCTCTTGCAAAAGTCAGAACCAGCAGAAACAAGGGCCTGAATTTTGTGCAAGTTGGGAAGGGCGGTTTACCCCCGCTGGCCTAACTAAAGAGCTGCATCGGGGTTTCTTTTAGCCAGGCCAGCGGGGGTAAACCGCCCTTCCCAACTTGCGCTAGATTCAATTTCTTTTTCTGCTG
>QHOR01000355.1:3798-4942 GCA_003219395.1 Verrucomicrobiota bacterium
CGCTGATCCTGACTTTTGCAAGCGCCTCTAAAGCATATCGGACAAAATACCATCGACTTTGCGATGCAAAGACATTTACAATGCACCGCACTTTGAGAAGGGCGACTTGTCCGCGGAGGAGAACCGATTTGATCACCCAACGCACCGTTAAGAGCGTCAAACTAATCCTTCCTGCGCTGACCGAGGCGACCAGTCCTTACTGGCGGCCGATCAAGTACTCACTCTTCCCTCCCCTTGGACTCGCTACTCTCGCCGCTTATCTCGATCCGGATCTCGAAATCACCCTGCAAGACGAACACGTCGAGAAACTGGTCCTCGATGACGAACCAGATCTCGTGATCATTCAGGTCTACATCACCAACGCCTATCGCGCGTATCAACTCGCTGATCACTATCGCGCGCGTGGTTCATATGTAATTCTCGGAGGTCTGCACGTCACGTCTCTGCCCGAGGAAGCAACACCGCACGCTGACACGATCTTTCTCGGCCCGGGTGAGCACATCTTCCCCCAATTCTTGAAAGACCTCGCCGCGGGAAATCCGCAAAAACGTTACAAGCCGTCACCCGTTCGTACACTCGAAGGTCTGCCGCCGATACGTCGCGATCTGATTAAGAGACACCGGTACCTGGCCCCAAATTCAATTGTCGTGTCGCGCGGATGTCCACATCACTGCACCTTCTGTTACAAGGACGGCTTCTTCACAGGAGGACGTTCGTTCTACACGCAAGTGGTCGAGGACGCACTAGCCGAGATTGAACGTCTTCCCGGCCGGCATCTTTACTTCCTCGATGATCATCTCCTGGGAAACACGCGCTTCTCCAGGGATCTGTTTCAGGGAATGCGAGGGATGGGCCGGGTATTCCAAGGCGCGGCAACAGTGGATTCGATCCTGCGCGATGACTTGATCGAAGTAGCAGCTGCCGCCGGTCTACGCAGTCTATTCGTTGGTTTCGAAACTCTTTCCAACAATGCCCTCCAGGACGCGGGCAAGCGACAGAATCTTGGTCGCGACTATCGCGAAGTCGTTCGCCGGCTGGATAGCCTCGGGATCATGATTAATGGGAGTTTTGTCTTTGGACTGGATGGAGACGAGCGCGATGTGTTCCGTCGCACCGTCGACTGGGCAGTTGAGGTGGGAATTAC
>QHOR01000059.1:0-15154 GCA_003219395.1 Verrucomicrobiota bacterium
ATTTCCGCGCCTTGCGGTTCGCTGGTGATAGTCACAGCGCCATTGACGAATGCGAATGATTTTCGCCCGGTTGCGCCGCGTTGGATCTCAACGCTATCACGCATTTCCCAGTCGCCGCGCTTCACAATGAGCGCGTATTTGCCGGTTGGAAGATCGGCGAGTTTCTGTGGAGCAACTCCGGAGCGCGACATCCTGCCGTCCTCGCTGCGCAAAATAAACTGAGCGCCGGGTGGATGGGATTCAAGATCCAATGCGCCTTTGCTCCGCGCCAAACGAAAGACAGGCGCCTGAAACGATTTCCCGCTGCCAAAATCAACAATGGTCTCGATCGGGTCGTAGCCCGGACTCATTAAATGTCGCCGGGCTTTTCTTGGCGTGATCATCGAGCAAAACCAACGCGCCCGGCGGCTCCGTGCGAATTGTTGTTTGCAAATTGAGATCGCTGCTCGCCGGGGAGGGCGAACGCAACCGGATGACGAAGACGATCGCCGCGATCAACAAAATGGATAAAACGGCGACGGCGAATTTTACCCGCGATTTATTTCCTGGCGGACGTTCGACTCGCTCCAAGGCTGCAAGCTCGTCGCGCATCTGTGCGGCCGACGTGTAACGCTTACGCAGATTGTTCGCGCACGCTTTTAGCAGCACATCGTTCAACCGAAGCAGGGCTTCCCTGTCCGGGCGACTGCTTAACCGTGAAGCGATCTCCGGAAAATCGAGCCGGTCTTTTCCGGTGCTGATTTCATAAATGACTTTGCCGAGGCTGAAGACGTCGGCCTGGGGTGTGCCAGGTCCCTCCGGTGGAACATAACCTTCGGTGCCAACGAAAGAGTGTTGGCCGGTAGCAGCAACCAATCCGATGTCAGCCAACTTCGGCTTACCATCGACGAAAATAATGTTAGACGGTTTGATGTCGCGATGCGTAAGCCCATGCGCGTGCAGCGCCTGTAGGGCTTCACTTAGCGAAATGCCAAGTCGAATCGATTCCGACGCCGACAGATGTTTCTGTCGCTCCAGTTCGCTATTCAGCGTGCGCGGCTGGTATTTGACGACGTCTATGTTGCGACCGCCCAAATGATCGTCGGCCAGCTCCATGATGTAGTAAAGGTACTCGCTCGTGAGGCCGACGTGCAGGATGTCGACGAAACCGGCATGCGCACGCGAGATCGGTTCGAAGCTGGACATGCCTTCGAATTCGCGTCGAAACGCGCGCTCGCTCTCGAACGTGCTGCGATAAACAATTTTCACCGCCCGCAATGCGCCGGTGAGAGTGCGCGCTAGCCAAATTTCTCCGTAAGCGCCGCGACCGATTACCCGCAGCACTTCATGATCGGGAATAATTGGGACGTTAGCCGAGACCTTGGGAATGAGCGCGATTTTACACAAAGCACTTAGCCAAGGCAATGGTACGGCGTGACCGCCGGCCACGGCCGCGCACTACCTGGAGCGCTCCAGCGCTTTAATCTCTTTTTTCAAGAGGACGGCAACGCGATGCCGGGCGAGATACACCTGACCCACGCTCACTTGCAATTGTGCAGCGACTTTTTGCGCCGGCCATTCTTTGCGCACATAGCAATCGAATATCTGAAACTGTTTCGGATTGACCTTCTTCTTCACCCGGGCAATCGCAGTGTCCATTAAGTTTTCCTGCCATTCTCGTTCCCAGACTGCATCAAGATCGACGCGATTTGTGTCAGCCAGACGTTCGATCGTGGCGGTGTTGCGATCGTCATCAGCACCGTCACGTCCAGTCTGCACACTGTCGCGCCTTCGAAATTGATCCGCGATACGCCAGCGCGTGATTTGCAATAACGACCCCTTGAACGAGCCAAGTGCTGGATCGTAGTGCAACTTATCGATCTTCTTAGCCACGGTAATGACAGTTTCCTGGACGACTTCCTGCGCCTCACAATCGGTGAGACCAGCTTTTCGGGCTGCCGAGTAAATCAGTTTCCAATACCTGTCGAAAAAGTCCTGCCAGCGTCGTTGATCGTCCCAGTTCGCAAGCCGGTCCACTAAGCTGCGACGCGTGGCCAGTAATCCAGCGCTCTTCATGGACTGCATTGTAGCTGAGGACTTTAAATCCGGCGAAGCTTATAGCCAGGGCCAAACGCTCCCGAGCTACCACGACTTCTCATGTCAGTCTCGTAAGCATTTGTCCTAGGAATAATTATTATCGATTTCCTGAAAGATTTGCGCTGAACTCACGTATTCCCCCTATGGATACAAGCGCGTTAATCACCCGATTACTTCAACTGGCCGTCCGGCCGTTTCTGCTGCTCCTGAGGTTTGTACAGAAAGTTGCTCTCGCGCTCTTCGGCCGAGTGCAATGGAGCCCACCTCGCTGGCTTTCACAAACCCGAGCCGGGGTCTCTGGTTTCAAGCGCGCACATCCGCTCATTACGGCTTCCGGTATCATCGCTCTATTACTGCTTTCCTGCGGCGCGGCCTGGACATGGCACTGGTATCAACATCGGCCAAAGCCTCGCTATGTCAGCGTCAAGATCGAGCCGATTCCAGTAACAAAATTGGAGAAAGAGTTAACGTTTCCAACGCTTGATCTTCGATTCAGCGATTCCGCGGCGCGCCTGGAAGATTTGGAAAAAACCTCAGTGCCGGGCGTCCGGCTCGATCCTCCTTTGGCCGGCAAATGGATGTGGGCGAATGATCAGCATTTGTTTTTCAAACCAACTGAAGACTGGCCGGCGGATCAAAAATTCAAGATCCTCTTCGACAAGAAATTTTTTCCGTCGCACGTTTTGGTGGAGCGCCGCGTTTACGAATTCACAACGCCGCCGTTTGAGATCGCCATCAAAGATCTTCAGCTTTATCAGGATCCGGCCAATCCGACGCAACGCCAGATCACAGCAACACTCGAATTGACGCACGCGATCGAGCCCGGTGAATTAGACCGGCACGTCCAACTCTCGATGATCGGCGGATCGACAATTTTTCCGCCTAACGATCCGGCGCCGCATTTCACTCTCACTTATGGATTGCATAAACGCATCGCCTATTTGCGCAGCTCGAACGTGATCTTGCCGGCCAAGGAAGAATTCCTAAAACTCGAGCTGAGTAAAGGTGTTCGGACCGCCCAAGGCGGAGCGCAAACTAACCACGCAATCGAAGACAAGCTGCGCATCCCGTCGATCGGGACCGCGTTTCAAATCGAGTCTATGACAGGGACCATCGCGCGGAACAAGAATGGCGAACCAGAACAGATTGTGATCTTAAACACCACTGCCGATATCAGCAGTACCGATCTGGCGAAGGCGATTCAGATCCGGCTGCTGCCGAAACGCGAAGCCGAAAAAACTGAACAATCAGACTCGGAAACTTCGGATTCGGAAACGAGTGACGAAAGTAGTTCAAGCGACGAAAGCGCGCGCAGCGCCGAGTCTCAAGAGGACGAATCGAGTGATACGACAGAATCAGATCAAGGCTCGAAATGGCAAAGCCCGACAGATGTGCCGGATGATGTGCTTGAGCAAGCCAACCGAATCGAATTCACGGTTGTGCCATCGGAAAAAGCGCAAGATCGACAACACGCATTCAAGATCCGGGTCGAATCGGACGGCGAACTTTATGTGCGGGTCGCGAAGGGAGTGCGCGCCTCTGGCGATTATCCTCTTGCGGAAGACTACAATGCGATTGTGGCAGTGCCGCAACTTCCGCGCGAAGTTCAGATCGAAGGGCAAGGCGGTTTGCTGGCGCTGAACGGCGACCGGAAATTGTCGATCCGTTCACGCGCTCTGGCAGGAATCGAATTCGAGATCGCGCGTGTTGCTACCACTCAAATCAACCATCTCGTCAGCCAGACCCAGGGGAAATTCGAAGACCCCGAATTTCGCGATTCCCATCTGTTCAACCAGGAAAACATCTCGCGAATTGGGCTCGCAGCAGCCGATTGCATTCGAAAACAAATGGAAATCGAATTATTCAGCCTTCGATTTTTCCGAGCACCTTCGCAAACCGGCAGACGGCGGAAGCGAGCGTGGTCTTTTCTTTCTCACTGCGCGCGGCTGGGATCCGGCGAAAAAGAAACCGATCACGTCGATTAACGACAGCAGGTTTCTTCTCGTCACGGACATCGGAATTGTGACAAAGAAAAATACCGATGGCACCAGTGACGTCTTCTTGATGTCGATCAAGAGCGGCCAACCGATCAACGGCGCTACTGTCGACATTCTAGGAAAGAACGGCGTGCCGATCGAGACAGCCAAAACAGCCGCCGATGGCCATTGCGCGTTTTCGTCGGTCGAAAAATTGGAGCGCGAAAAAACACCGGTGGCATTTGTCGCCCGCAATGGCGACGACATCGCGTTCCTGCCTTTTGGCCGCGAGGATCGCATCTTGAATTTTTCGCGATTTGAGATTGAAGGCGCGGAAAATATTGTGCCGGAAGGGCTCGACGCGTTCGTCTTTACCGAGCGCGGTATTTACCGGCCGGGAGATGAAATTCACATCGGACTGGTGGTGAAACAGCGCAACTGGGGCGGCAATCTCAAAGGTTTACCGATCGAAACCGAAGTAGTCGATGCGCGTGATCTACGGGTCCAGACAAAGAAACTCACTTTGCCGGAAACAGGATTCACAGAGCTGAGCTATCAGACGGCAAACGAATCGCCGACTGGCCTTTACACCATCAACGTTTATCTGATCAAAAACAACAAGCGCTCGAGTTTGCTCGGTTCCGCCACTGCGCAGGTAAAAGAATTCCTGCCCGACCGCATGAAAATCGAAACGCGTCTTTCCAAAGGCGCGCCGCACGGGTGGGTTCATCCCAAGGAAATGCAGGCGCTGGTCACTCTGGCGAACCTTTATGGCACACCCGCAACCGATCGGCGCGTGACCGGTAAGATTGAGCTCACCCCGACGGCATTTTCGTTTCCGGAATTTCGGGACTTCACTTTTTTCGACCCGCTCTTCGACGAAAACAAAAATCAGCAAGAGCAAACAGTCGATCTCGGCGAACAGAAAACGGATGGAGAAGGCCACGCCGCTTTCGACCTGCAATTGGAACGCTTCGCGGACGCGACCTACTCGATGCGATTTATCGCCGAAGGCTTCGAAGGAGAAGGGGGCAGGAGCGTGATGGGCGACGTCGGCGCGCTTGTCTCCGCTCTGCCTTACGTGATCGGCTACAAGGCCGACGGCGATCTTCGTTATATTGAGATGAATAAGCCGCGTGCAATCGATGTAGTCGCAGTCGATCCAGAACTGAATCGCATCGCTATCGAGAACGTCACGGTCAATCTGATTGCGCAGGAATACGTTTCCGTGCTGAAGAAACAAGAGAATGGAAATTACGTTTACGAGTCGGTGTTGAAAGAGCGCCCGGCGAAATCGGAAAAAATCTCGGTCGCAGCCACCGGTAATCATTACGCCCTTCCGACCAATGAACCCGGTAATTATGTGCTCGAGCTGCGCGACGATCAGAATCGCACCCTAAGCAAATTGCGTTTCTCAGTAGTAGGTCACGCGGCAGTTGCCGCTACGTTGCAGAAAAACGCGGAGCTGGAGATCAAACTCGATCGCAAAGAGTACAGCGCCGGTGATGAAATTGCCGTGAGCGTCACGGCGCCCTACAGCGGTTACGGTCTGATCACAATCGAACGCGAAAAGGTTTACGGATATAGCTGGTTTCAAACCAACACCGCGAGCAGCATCCAGCACATTCGTTTGCCTCAAGGTTTCGAAGGCAGCGGTTATGTGAATGTCGCTTTTATCCGGGCGCTCGATTCCAAAGAAATTTTTGTCAGCCCGCTTAGCTACGGCGTCGTCCCGTTCACGGCCAACATCGAAAAGCGCAGGCTGAAGATCGATCTCCAAACGGCGGCAAAAGCCAAGCCGGGCGAACCGTTGCACATCGGTTACAAAACCGATCGTCCAAGCAAGATTGTCATTTTCGCAGTCGATCAGGGCATTCTGCAGATCACGGACTACAAGACGCCTAATCCGCTAGCGTATCTCTTTCGCAAATGCGCTCTTGGTGTGGAGACAGCGCAGATTGTTGATCTAATCATTCCGGAATTTTCCTTGCTGCGTTCTCTCTCCGCGTTTGGCGGCGATGGCGAAGGAGTGCAAAAATTAAATCCGTTCAAGCGCGTCACGGAAAAACCGGTCGTGTTTTGGTCGGGCATTATCGATGCCGACGCGACGACCCGCGAAGTTGTCTATGATGTGCCAGATTTTTTCGACGGCACTCTAAAGGTAATGGCGGTCGGTGTTTCCAATGAAACCGCTGGATCAGCCGACCGCGAGGCGCTCATTCGGGGACCTTTTGTCATCACGCCAAGCGTACCGGTTCTGGCGGCTCCTGGTGACGAATTTGAGGCCGGTGTGACCATCGCGAACAACGTCGAGGGCTCGGGTGCAGAGGCGCAGATCGAGCTACGCGCCGAGTCGTCGCCTCAACTATCGATCTTAGGCACAGCGACACAAAAACTGCGAATCGCTGAAGGCCGGGAGCAAAGCGTGAACTTGCGCTTCCATGTTAACGACGTGCTCGGCTCCGGCGAAATCAAATTTGTGGCCAGCAGAAATGGAATCGAAACGCGCCGGCGCGCTACGCTCAGCGTCCGTCCACCGGTTCCGTATGCCACCGACGTTCGCAGCGGGGACTTCAAAAAAGGAAGCACGGATGTTCAGATTACGCGTGCGATCTATGCCGAATTTGGCAAACGCGAAGCGGCGATCGCAGCGGTCCCGCTGGGACTCGCCCACGGTCTTTATGTTTTTCTAAAAGACTTTCCTCATGGCTGCAGTGAGCAGATCACCAGCGGCGCGTTTTGCCGGCTTATGCTCGTGGATGAAGCCGATTTCGGGCTCAGTCGTGCAGAGGTAAATCGTCAGCTCGAAAAAGTCTTCGGGATTTTGCGACGCCGTCAAAATGATCAGGGTGCGTTCGGGTACTGGGCGCCGGAAACCGATGAGCAGATCAGTTTCAATTCCGTTTACGCGATGGATTTTCTAAGCACAGCGAAAACGGCCGGATTCGCGCCGCCAGCGGACATGTTCGCGAGCGGCCTGCGCTATTTGCAAAAAATGGTTGGGCGCCAAGCCTCGACACTGGCAGAAGCGCGCACCGTCGCGTACGGCATCTACGTGCTCACGCGGGAAGGCGTTGTCACCACCAACTACATTCTTAATCTGCGCGATTACCTGGAACAGCATCAGGCCAATGTTTGGGCGAATGATATCACCGGGGTTTATCTCGCCGCTGCGCTCAAACTTTTGCACAAAGATAAGGACGCAGACGATTTGATCGCCGCCTACAAGATCGATAGGGAGTCGACTAGAGAATACGACGACTTCTGTCAGCCACTCGGATCGAACGCGCAATACATCGCCGTACTGGCGCACGCATTCCCGGACCGCCTGAAAAAAATCTCGGCTGGAGAATTTGAGCAAATTCTCGATCCGATTGGACACAGTGAATTCAACACGCTCTCAGCGGCCTACGCTGTTTCGGCGTTGAAATCGTACTCGCACATGATCGCGAAAAAGCTGCCGGATCTCAGCATTGTCGAAATCCACCGAGACAAGCGTGAGGTCGCACTAACGAGCGGCGCGAAGTTGCTGCAACGGACGCCATTCTCCAGGGATGCTGTCGCGCTCCGCTTTAAAACCGCGGGAATGCTCAGTGGTCCCGGCGCATTTTTCCAGGTAGTCGAAGCTGGGTTTGATCGGCATGTACCGACTCAACCGATCACAGCCGGATTGGAAGTTTATCGCGAGTTGCTCGACAAGAATGACAAGCCGGTGACGCAGACGAAACTGGGCGAACCGATTCATGTTCGTCTGCACGTGCGAACGGTGCGCGACGAACCAGTCACCAATGTTGCCATTGTCGATCTGTTACCCGGCGGATTCGAAGTTGTCGGTTCATCACTGCAGCCGGGCGTCTCGACAATTTCCGGCGTCGATTACGTGGATGTGCGCGAAGATCGCGCCGTCTTCTACGCAACCGTCTCGAGCACTGCGCTCGAGCTCAATTATCAGATTAAATCATCTAATCGCGGCGACTTTACTGTGCCACCGGTTTTAGCGGAATCGATGTACGAGCGAAACGTCAAGGGACGCGGCGTCGGCGGAAAGATCAGCGTGACGGAATAAGTGGGCGAATTAGCCAGGATGAAAACGCATGTCATCGCGAACGCAGTGAGGGACCTCTCAAAAAGTGATGGATTACGCAGGTTACGCGGTGTGATCCGCGCTGCCTTGGTAAGATCGCTCGCTCTGCTCGGGATAACCGCGTGGTTTATTTGGCTGCTACTGCCCAAGCCTCCGTTGCTGGATGGGATTTCGTTTTCTCAATGCGTCCGCGATCGGAATTCGCAATTGCTTCGCGTCACCCTCAGCACCGATCACAAATTCCGTATCTGGACTTCTTTACCAGAGATTTCGCCTGCCTTAGTCGATGCGACGCTCCGATTTGAAGACAAATATTATCGGCACCATCCAGGCGTTAACCCGTTTGCACTGTTGCGCTCGGCCCTTCATCTGGGCGTCAGCGGCGTACACAGCGGAGCATCGACAATTACGATGCAACTTGCCCGGTTGCGTTATCATCTTTGCACTCGCACGGTTCGCGGAAAATTCGTTCAAATTATTCGCGCCCTCGAACTGGAGCGGCATTATTCGAAGGCCGAGATTCTTGAAGCGTATCTGAATCTCGCGCCCTACGGGCGAAACATCGAAGGCGCGGGCGCGGCCAGTCAGATTTATTTCGGCAAAACTGCCGCGCATTTGACTACACCGGAATCAATAGCCCTGAGTGTGATTCCCCAAAGCCCCACCCGACGCGCGTTGTTTGTGCATCGGGATAACCACTCGCTCGACTCAGCGCAGAGCAATTGGTACGACCGCGCAAAAATCGACCGGCAATTCTCAGCGCGGCTGTTTAGCGCGCGCGCTCAAGACAAACGAAAATTTCTCGCGCCGCACTTTGTTCAGCAAGTCCTGGCGAGTGAACAAAACAAGAGCGAAATCGTTACCACGCTCGATGTGGCGAAGCAGCAACTAATCGAGCGACGGATCACCGATTATATTCAAACAAATCGCAGTCGCGGAATTCAGAACGCCGCAGCCCTCCTGGTTGACACGCGCACCATGGACGTGCTCGCACAAATCGGCTCGGCAGATTTCTTTAACGCCGAAATAAAGGGACAAGTTGATGGAACACGCGCCCCACGCTCACCCGGTTCCACTCTAAAGCCGTTCGTCTACGCACTAGCTCTGGAACAGGGATTGATTCATCCGTTGTCAATCCTGTCGGATGCACCGCACAGTTTCGGCGATTACGATCCGGAAAATTTCGACCGCGAATTCGTCGGTCCCATCCGCGCGTGCGACGCGCTCGCCCGCAGCCGCAATCTGCCAGCGGTTGAGCTTGCATCCGAGTTGCATCACGCGACGTTTTATGAATTTCTCGTCGGCGCAGGCGTCAAATTGCCGCGCTCCGAATCAGTTTATGGTCTGACGTTGCCGTTGGGCGGGGGCGAAGTCACAATGGAAGATCTGGTGCGGCTCTACGCGGCACTCGCTAATAACGGAACGCTGCGTCCTCTTCGCCGCACGCTGACCGATCCCGCCGCCCAGCAAGAACGCAAGGTAATCATGCCGGAAGCGGCGTTCCTGACTCTGGAAATGCTCAACCTGCCACGCCCTGAAATTGGCCGCGCGTATTCGGAGCGGGCTGCGCCGGTTTTTTGGAAAACAGGAACATCCCATGCTTTTCGCGATGCCTGGTCGATCGCTGTTTTCAACCATTATGTGCTTGCAGTCTGGATCGGAAATTTTGATGGCCGCGTCAACGGAACCTTTGTTGGACGAATTGCTGCTGCTCCTCTTTTGTTTCAACTCATCGACAGTTTGCGTACGATGTGGCCGGAGCCGAACCAACCCCACCTTCCGCCGCCGGGCGCTAATCTGAAACGCGTCTCCTTTTGCGCGGTCTCGGGTGACTTACCTGAGCCCTACTGCACACAACAGATCGAGGGATGGTTCATTCCAGGAATTTCGCCGATCAAACTTTGCGACGTTCATCAGGAAGTGCTTGTCGATGCTGCGAGCGGGCTCCGCGTCGCGCGTGATGACGGAACGCGCCCAGTCCGGCGTGAAGTCTACGAATTTTGGCCCACGGAATTGTTGTCGATTTTTCAGCGTGCTGGAGTGCCCAGAAAAATGCCGCCGCCTTTTTTGCCGGATACAGATCCGGAGCTGGTAGCGCGCAGTGGGAATCCTCCCCGTATTATCGCTCCCGCTGCCGGGAGCACATATGAAGTTTTAAATAGTGAGTCGACTCGCAAAGAAGGAATCCCGTTGCGAGCGAAAACGGATGCAGATGTTCGTGAAGTATATTGGTTCGCCGACAAGGCTTTCATTGGAAAATCTGCCGCCACCGACATTGTTTCCTGGAAATCAGCTCCCGGCCGCTATGAATTAACCGCGCTGGACGATCACGGGCGCTCCGGTTCCTGCACGGTAACCGTTCGCTGATTCGGCGGACAATTGCGACGGTCATGGACCGCCGCTACAAGTGAATCGGAATGTCCCGCCAATATACGCTCCAACGTGCGCATCCATCCACCTCCATCCATGTCGATTACCCCGCCGAGCTAAATCTTGCGGCAGTGACTGCGTCCCCAGGTCCGCTCCTCGTGATCGCTGGCGCGGGCTCGGGGAAAACACGCACGCTCACCTATCGCGTCGCGTACCTGCTGGAAAACGGAATCGATCCGCGAAACATTTTGCTTCTCACATTCACGAACAAGGCCGCGCGTGAAATGCTGGGCCGCGTAGCGAACTTACTGCCGGTCGATGCCAGCGGACTCTGGGGCGGCACATTCCATTCGATAGGAAACCGAATTTTGCGCCGGCATGGCAGCGCGCTCGGATACTCGAGCGGCTTCACGATCATGGACCGCGAAGATCAAAAGGATTTGATCGATGCCGTCGTGACCAGCGCAGGAATTGATCCGAAGGAGATCAGATTTCCTAAGGGCGATGTGCTCGCGGAGATCTTCAGTTTCGTCGTGAATACGGAGGACCCGATGGAGAAATTGCTTGCAGAAAAGTTTCCCTATTTCCTGCCGCTACTGGACAAAATTCAAGACGTCCGTGAGCGCTATGAAAAAAAGAAGAAGGCGACTAACTCGATCGATTTCGACGATCTGCTGCAAAAGACGTTATCGATGTTTCAACAGCACGAGCGAATCGCCGACGTTTACCGGCGGCAGTTTCAGTTCATTCTGGTGGATGAATATCAAGATACAAATAAGATCCAGGCCGATCTCGTTGATGTGCTGGCCCGCGATCATCACAACCTGATGGTAGTGGGCGACGATGCCCAGTCGATCTACTCCTGGCGCGGCGCTAATTTCCAAAACATTCTCGAATTTCCGAAGCGATATCCAGACGCACAGGTGTTCAAGATTGAAATGAATTATCGCAGCGTCCCCGAAATTCTGGAGGTAGCGAACGCGGCCATTGCCGCAAACGTCCGGCAATTCCGAAAGCACCTGAGCGCAACGCGCGAATCGAAAGCGCTGAAACCCGCTTTGGTCGCGCTAAACGACAGCGGTGAGCAAGCGCAGTTTGTCGCGCAGCGGATCCTTGAACTGCGCGATGAGAATGTCGATCTCAACGACATCGCGGTGCTTTATCGCGCGCACTATCACGCAATCGAACTACAACTGGAGCTTTCGCGCCGCGGTATACCGTATCAAATTACCAGCGGCATCCGATTTTTCGAGCAGGCGCATATCAAAGATGTCACCGCGTTTGTGCGCGTAGTAGCCAATCCCCACGACGAAGTCGCATTCAAACGGATGGTGAAATTGCTTCCAGGTATTGGCAATCGCACAGCAGAAAATCTTTGGAGCCGCTGGGAAAATTCGTTGTCCGAAGGAGGAGAAATTTCCTCGTGGAGCGATCGCCTGCTGTCGATGCCCGTTCCGGCGAAATCAAAGAAGACGTGGGAGCAACTCGCGCATACGCTGGACGAAATAGCCCCGGCCGGCCGGCCCAACATGCCGTCGGAAATGATCACGTCCGTGGTCGAAGCTGTTTATGATGATTACGCCAAGGCGAATTTCACAAATTACGAACTTCGCCGCGAAGATTTGAATCAGTTGGCAATCTTTTCCCGTCAGTTCAAAGATGTGCACGAATTTCTTTCGCAACTGGCGCTGATCAGTAACGTCGATGCAGAAGCTGGGCCCGCCCAAACGAGCGACAAAGAAGCGGTCAACCTTTCTTCGGTGCATCAGGCCAAAGGGCTCGAGTTTCACACCGTATTCGTGATTTGGCTGACAGACGGAATGTTTCCCAGCAATCGCTCGCTCGATACCCGCGACGCGCTCGAGGAAGAACGGCGTCTGTTTTATGTAGCCATCACACGCGCCCGCGATGAGCTTTATCTGGCATATCCGCAAATGCGCTTGAGCGGGGGATATGGCGATGTTTTCCAGAGGCCCTCGCGTTTTCTCCAAGAAATTCCAAATGAACTCCTGGAGAGCTGGCAAGTGAGTAGAAGATGATGAACCCGAATGACGAAGGAACAGGGACATCCTAATGGCGGAATGACGAAAACAGCCGACCAATTTCTTCGCCATTCGTGCTTCATCGTTATTGCGTCATTCGTCATTCGTCATTGGTTATTTGCGAGCAAATGAATCTCTCGCCGGAAAAGAAGATCGCGGGCGTCCTCGTGCCTGTATTTGCACTACGGGGGGAAAACGATTTAGGAATCGGCGACATCGGCGCGTTGCGCGAGTTCATAGATTGGGCAGCCGAAATTGGATTCAAGCTCGTCCAACTCCTGCCGATCAACGAGACCGGGACCGACAATAGTCCATATAACGCAATTAGCGCGATGGCGATTGAGCCATCAACGATGCACCTTGCGCCAAATTCACCCCAGGATTTAACACGGGAAGATTTTGATGTCGCCGTTTCCGATGTCGATCTTGCGACGCTCCGCAGCGGCGGAATCAAGTATCGCCACGTAAAAAAAATGAAGCGGCGCGAGCGTGGATCGACGAACTGCTTTTCAGACATTCTGCGAACAAGAATCCACTTGGCTGCGCGATTACGCATTTTTTCGCGTCTTAATGGAGGAGAATGCCGACAGTCCCACGTGGAACCGCTGGCCGGCGCAACTTCAATCAATGGAACGAGCTCGAAACTGGCTGAGCGATTTGCCGCACGATCGACAGAATGCCATAAATGATCGGCAAAAGTTCTTCTGCTACGTGCAGTGGATCGCTTACCGCCAATGGCACGAGATCAAATCATACGCAGAATCGCGGGACATCGCACTGGCGGGCGATATTCCATTTGGCGTGAGTTACCATAGCGCCGACGTGTTCACGCGCCGGGATGAATTCATGCTGGAGTGGTCTGGTGGCGCGCCTCCAGAGCCGTACTTTAAGGATGATGCCTTTGTCCAAAAGTGGGGTCAGAACTGGGGTATACCGGTTTATTGCTGGGAGAAAATGCGTGCAAACAACTTCGCGTGGTGGCGCGAGCGCGTGCGCGCAGTCCGATCTGTGTTTCATCTGTTCCGAATCGATCACGTGCTCGGGTTCTATCGTATCTACGCCTTTCCATGGAGACCGCGGAAGAACAATCATTTTCTCCCGCTCGATTGGAATCAGATGCTGCAACAAACCGATGGCCGCGCACCCCATTTCATTCCGCGCGACGACCAGAGCCAAGAAAACTGCGAAGCAAATAAACGCGATGGTGAAGAATATCTCCGCATTGTCTTGGAAGAGGCCGGCTCCACATGTGTGATTGGCGAAGATCTTGGGATGGTGCCCGATTACATGCGTCCAGATCTGCGCTCGCTGGGAATCGCCGGATTCAAAATCCCGCAATGGGAGTTACGCGATGGTACAATCGTGCCGGGAGATAAATACGAACGGCTTTCGGTGGCAACGTACGCCACCCATGATCACAAGCCCGTTCGCGCGTTATGGGAGGAAGCCTTTCAACATTCCACGGCTACGTCGGAACAATCGAGATTCGATCTGGCAAAGATCGCCGCCTTCGCCGGCTTTGAGCGAACGATGGAATCGTTCGATTTCGAAAAGGATTTTTATCCGGCGATCATGGAAGCGCTCTTCAAGAGCGAGTCGTGGCTTGCTATCGTCATGATCACCGATTTGCTGGCACGCACCTATCGCTTCAACGTCCCTGGGACAAAAGCGAACCTGAATTGGACCCGGCGAATGCAGCGTTCGGTCGCGCAACTCCGTGCCAGCCGAAAAGAGCAACAGCGCATGCGCTTAGTCCATGACTTGATGGTAAAAACAGGACGCGTCTGAGCACAAACGTCCGCCGCCACCGACCCAATCTCTGCTCACGCGCTCTTTTCGATGGGCGCGCCGACTCTGTTGCCCCATTCGGTCCACGACCCATCGTAGTTCCGCACGTTATTTAGCCCCAGTAGATAGGTGAGCACGAACCAGGTGTGACTCGAGCGCTCGCCGATGCGGCAATAAACCACTGTCTCTTTTTCGGGTCCGACTCCGCACTGTTCGAAGTAGATTTTGGCCAGTTCCGACGCCGGTTTAAACGTGGCATCATCGTTGGTAGCCGTTTTCCATGGCACGCTTTTCGCCCCAGGTATGTGGCCACCTCGCAACACTCCTTCCTGCGGATACTCCGGCATATGCGTGATCTCGCCCTTATACTCACCCGGCGAGCGCACGTCGATTAGAGGTTTGCCGCTTTTGCTTTGCGCCAATGCTTCATCGAAGAAAGCGCGAATCTCTTTGTCGAATCGTTTCTTCGGCACCGGATAATTTGTCTTTGCGTATCTGGGAACTTCACGCGCCAGGGGACGGCCTTCGGCTTTCCATTTATCTCGACCGCCATTGAGAATTTTCACTTTCTCATGTCCAAACAGCCGGAACGCCCAGAGAGCATAGCAGGCCCACCAGTTGGCTTTATCACCATAAAAAACACAGGTGGTATCCGGCGTAATCCCGTTACGACTGCAAAGCTCCGCGAATGTCTGCGGGGAAATATAGTCACGAATCACCGGGTCCTGCAGATCAGCGCGCCAGTCGATATGTACCGCGCCGGGAATATGCCCGGTGTCGTAAAGGAGTACATCTTCGTTCGACTCAACAATTCGGAT
>QHOR01000059.1:15184-15598 GCA_003219395.1 Verrucomicrobiota bacterium
ATGCGTAGCCATGGGAAGAAAACCTTCAGGCTGCTCTCAGAGACCAGCAAGGGATTTTACAACTTGGTATCGGAAGGAAACAGACAAGCACCACCCGCAATGGGGCGGTTTCCATTTCCTAATGCTTTTTCGCTTGCAACAGCTTTATCGCGTCGCGCAACTCGGCGGCGCGCTCGTAACGCTCCTTTGCAACCGCGGTCTCCATCTCGCGCTGCATGATTTCCAGCTTTGAAAGTGGGCGCTTTGCCTTCACTTCGTCGAGCCATTCATCGAGAAATGCAATCTCGGAGCTTTTCGATACCAATTCTGGAAAGTTCGACTGTTGCAAGAATTCCGTGATTGCTTCACGGCCGCGCTCAATTTCGTCTATGGCTTCGGCAAATTGGCCCTGCGCAAGAAAAATAGACGCCTTGG
>QHOR01000358.1 GCA_003219395.1 Verrucomicrobiota bacterium
ACTGATGTTTCCATCAGTTTCTTGGGAATCCTGCGGTCGCCTGCAATGTCTGCTTCAAGCAGAATGTTAAAGTTTGCCGATAAAGACATTGAGGCTGACTTTAGCGGTTGTGCCGGCGGAGTGCGCCGTGGCCGAATCGACCGCAGCGGAATGCTTGAAGTTTCAATGTGGCTGTTCCAGGGAGAGTTCCCGTGAGAGACTTGGCTCACTTTCGATGGTCGCGTGCAATCGGAGCTATCGCCTTGGCTTGGCCCCTGTGCATGTCATCGCTCGAGTCGGTGTTGGCCGCGCCGCTCAAAAGTTCGCGACCGGCGGCCAAGACCGACAAAGCGGATCCAGATCCCGCCGATGACGACCAGACCGACAAACACGTCGTCAGGCTCAATTACGTCGATGCTCCCTGGTCCAAAGTGCTCAAAGAGTTCGCCGAGGCCACTCAAACAGAACTGGTCGCCGACACAATCCCTACCAAGAAATTCAGCCGCTGGGACATGAAGCGGCATTCGCGCGCCGACGCTCTCAAAATCCTGAATCAGGCTCTGCAGCCCGAAAACTACCGGCTGCAATTCAAGGGGCATTACCTGCTCTTGAATCATTTGAAGGATTTTCGGCACGATTATCCGGCTGCGGTGCTGCGAGGTGAAACACGCGAAGAGTCTCGTCGTGACGTACGCGAAGAGGCCAGGCCCGATTCAGGCGTGCGGCATGCGGCGGCGACAGATTCAGATGCGCGACCCAAGCAGGCCAAGCGCGGGGGAGCGATCCGACAGGCGTCGGGCGAAACCGAGCGTCGATCGGTTGCGACTCGCGAAGCAGCACAGCAACCCGTTGCGGAACCGGTCGAGACCACCGTCAAACTCAAATCTCGCGACGCGTTGTCCGTCACCAAGATCATGTACAAGGCCTTCAAGCCGCAGGCCGAAGAGGTCGACGACGGCGATGGTCCACAGGGTTTGCGAGGTTTCCTGGTTCGCAAGCAACCCGCGAAGAAAGCGGCCGCGGCTGCCGACGAATCGTCTGATGCACACGAATTGCCGGTGCAATTCTCGATCGGCATGGACAGAAACAAGAATCAACTGGTGGTCCAGGCCACGCCGCAGGAGACCAAATCGATTGTCCGCTTCATCAAAACACTCGACGCGGCCCCGAAAAATTCGCAGACCGCTGTGAAGGCCGTGAAAACCAAAAAAGATGCCGGCAAGCTCGCCGCCGCTCTTCAGCCCCAGCTCAACCGGCTCGCGAGCGAGACTCGTAAAGTCTCCAGACAGAAGGCTCAGCCCCGCGCCGACGCAGGCGACAATCAGAATGACGATCTGAATTCGGAAGAAGAAGAACCCGATGCCGAGAAGACGCCGCCACGTTCGCGGGCTCGTCGCGGCGCCGCGCGAGGCGAGGCGGATGAAGAAGGTGCCAGGCCAACCAGCCCGCAAGGCATGTTGGGAAGTCTCAAGGGCGAGGTTCGCGTCGAATCGGTTCCCGAACTGGGCATTCTGGTCGTCACCGGCAACCAGAACGACGTGGATGCCGTCATGGAAGTCATCGAAGAAATCGAGCGGCTCAGCAAGGGGACGGCGCCCGAAGTTCACCTGCAGATGCTGCGGCACGTTTCCAGCGAGGCCCTGGCGTCCCTGTTGACGACCGTTTACGAACGGCTGGGCAATGTGCGCAACAGCGCCGTGCAGCAGACTCAGGCGATCACGGTATTCCCCGTATCGCGTCCCAACGCCGTATTGGTCGTGGCCTCGAAGGCCGACATGAATAACGTAATCAACCTGATCGACGATCTCGATCAGCCCACCGACCCAAAGACCGAGTTCATGGTTTACCGGCTGAAATATGCCGTCCCGGGACAAGTCGTCGACAAGATCGAGGCGATGTATCCTCCGCAGACGGCGACCGGCGCGGCGAACCAGCAGGGAACAGTCGGACTGATCCCTCGCGTGCGGGTCATCGAAGATGTCCGAACGAACTCGGTCATCGTACAGGCCCATCTCGATAAGAACGACAGCGACTCGCACCATCAGATCAAGATCTTTCCGCTCAATTACGCAGTCGCCGACGAAGTCGCATTCACCGTGTCGAGCGCGATCCAGAATGTGCTGGGCCAGGCCCGCGCCACGGCCGCTCCCACGACCGGCCAGCCAGGGCAAGCGGGACAATTCGGACAGAATCAAGCGGGTAACGCCGCAGCCGCAGGCCAGGGCGCTTCCGAATTGCGAGAGATCAAATCGACGATCTTGCAGTTTCTTGATGAAGAAGGCGCCCAGGGGCGCGAACTGCGTTCGGGAATCGTTTCCGACATCCGCATGACGGCCGACCTGCGCACCAACAGCATCGTCGTCACCGCTCCCGAAGACAGCATGCAGTTCGTGGCCATGCTCATCAGGAAACTCGACAAGCCGTCCGCCATGACGGCCGAAATCAAGGTCTTCAAACTCAAGAATGCCGATGCGACCTCGGTTCAAACGCTCCTGGAACGGCTGTTCGGGATTCAGCGCACCGGTCAACAGGGAGGCCAGGGGGGTCAAGGCGGACAGCAGCAGGGCGTGGGACAGGTTCCCGGCCTGTTGATGGCCGATTCCGAAGATTCCAGCAGCATGCTGATTCCGTTGCGGTTCAGCGTCGACGTCCGCACGAACACGGTCATCGCCGTCGGCGGCGGAGGCGCCTTGACCGTTGTCGAGGCCGTCGTGCAGCAGCTTGACGCCACCGATATTCCACAAAGGCAGAATGAAATCTACCGCCTGAAAATGAATTCGGCGACCGCGGTGGCGACCGCAATCAGTCAGTTCCTGCAGACGCAGCAGCAGGCCCTGACCGCCCAGACCGATCTGCTCAGCCCGTTCGAACAGATCGAGCGGGAGGTCATCGTCGTTCCCGAAACGGTCAGCAACAGCCTGCTGATCAGCGCCACACCGCGCTTTTTCAAGGATATCAAAGACCTGATCATCAAGCTCGACCGAACTCCGCAACAGGTTCTGATCCAGGCGCTGATCGTCGAAGTGGGGCTGACCAATACCGATGAATTCGGGATGGAGCTGGGGTTACAAGACTCGGTTCTGTTAGCAAGTGCAATCACAACAGATCATTTCCGAGTCGGCGAATCCGGGATACCTGTTCAACGGGGCGCAGACGCAACTGGGCAACAACACATTTGCCGGAGCCTCCAACCCGGCGAATATCGCCGGCCAGGCGCTGACCGGTTTCAGTACCGCGCTGTCGAACAGCAGCCTGGGCTACGGCGGGCTGATTTTGCAGGCCGGCTCCGAAAATATCAATTTTCTGCTGCGAGCCCTGGCCGCCCGCGTGCGAGTTGACGTCTTGAGCCGCCCGCAGGTTCGCGCGCTCGACAACCAGGCGGCACGGATTCAAGTCGGCCAGGAAATTCCACGCATCAACGGTTTCACCGCCAACGGCACGACGGGGGTCAATTCGCCCATCATCGAGCAGCGGCCCATTGGTATTATCCTGGACGTCACGCCGCGAATCAGTCCTGATGGACTGGTCATCATGATCGTGCAAGCCCGCAAGGATTCGCTGGACCAGAAATCGGTCTCGCTGGGTACGGGGGCCGCGGGCTCGTCGATTACGTCCCCGATCGTCAATACGACGAACGCCCAGTCAACGCTGGCCGTGAACTCGGGACAGACCGTGATTATGGGGGGGATGATCACCAAACAAGACAATGTCGAGGAACGCAAGGTTCCCGTCCTGGGTGACATTCCCGTTCTGGGCCGGGCATTCCGTTACGACTTCAAGCAGATGGCGAGAACGGAACTGCTCATCTTTCTGACGCCGCGAATTATCAACAGCGACGACGAAGCCGAAATGTTCAAGCAGATCGAGATGGAGCGTTTGAACTTTATCGAATCCGAGGCGGAACGCGTGCATGGCCCGTTGTATGGAATGTCGGATTACTGTCCCCCGGGACAGGTCCTGGGTCCACCGCACCGCGTTCACCTGCCGATCCGTCAACGCATTCTGGCCCGGCATTGGAACCCGTTCCCGAAAAATCGCAGCCAGTCCCGCCACCCGACGCAAAGATCCCCGGCTCCGCTTCAAGAGCAAAAAATCGTGAACCGCACCCCATGCCTGCCGTCGAGGACGACGAGGACCTGGACGCCGGTTTTATTCAAACCAATTATCGCGTGCCGCAAGACGTCGGTTCCGCTGCCGAAAAGACCAGATCGGCAAAGGCCGGCGCGAAGTCGCCGAACGAAGCAACCCAGAAGGCTTCCGGCAAGAATGACAAAGTGGCTGCGAAAACGCCGGCAAAACAAAAGTCGCAAAACTCGACGGGCCCGAAGAAACCTGCATCACGAATGAAGAACGAAGAAGACTGAAGAACGCAAAGCAGATAATCATTCTTCACTCTGCCTTTTTCATTCTGCATTCAATACGACGACGAGGTGCTCAGATGATCAATTCATGGATGTCCCGGATTGCTGCCGTCTCCGTGCTTCTCGCCCTGGCCGGATGTGC
>QHOR01000356.1:0-1350 GCA_003219395.1 Verrucomicrobiota bacterium
TCAATGTGACTGAATTGCTGCGCGAATTGGAAGAGGAGATGCAACATGCCTCCGCCAACCTCGAATTCGAGCGCGCGGCACTCTTGCGGGACCAAATCATGGAAGTGAAAAGCGGCACTGGTATTTCGAAAATCGAACCAAAACGAAGGCCGGTGAGGTACTCGTCCCGCAGCGGCGGCGCCGGGCGGCGCCGTTCACGGGTTTGATTCAGATCGTTTTACACACGCACGTCCACAGCTCTGGATCGAGTGCTGTTTTGGCGCGCGTCGCCACAGAATCCGCATCTGCATTCTCGCGCATCACGGCAAACATTGTCGACCCGGAGCCGGACATTAGCGCAGCGCCGACTTCGGACTGATCGCGCAGCCATATCTTCGATTGGGCAAGGAAGACAAATTTTTCGAATACGGGACGTTCGAGATCGTTCACGAACGTCTGACCGGCAAATTCCTGTGCTTCATAACGAATTCCGCGGATCCTTCGGGAACCTTGCCAGCGCGAGTAGGCCCATCTTGTTGAGACGGAGAAGCACGGCTTCATCAACAGGATTGAGAACTGCGTCTTGAATTTTACCGGCATGACGATTTCACCACGTCCCGTGCACAGGGCAGCGGATTGAAAAATAAAGAATGGAACGTCGGACCCAATCGGCTTCGCCATTTCCACAAGCGCTTCTCGCGATAATTTGGTTTCGAACAACTGATCAAGCCCAAGCAACACGGAAGCGGCGTCGCTACTTCCGCCGCCCAATCCGGCGGCATGCGGGATGTTCTTTTTGAGCTCGATCGAAACCGAAGGCTCTATCCTTGTTGCTTCGAAAAACACCTTGGCGGCGCGGATGACCAAATTCCCATCGCCCTGCGGGACTGACGGATCGTCGCAGCGAAACTTAATCGCTTCTCCACGACAGCCTTTATCGATTCTGATCTCGTCGTGGAGCGAAATCGGCGCGATGAGCGTATCGATCTCGTGGAAACCATCGTTCCGCCGGCCAAGAACTTTCAACGAAAGATTGATCTTCGCAGGTGCGAGGACTTGCATACCTCCTTCCAATTTGTTCTGTCATTCGGAGCGAAGTCGAGGAATCTCTTATTGTTCGGCGGGATTATTCGAGAGGTGTCTCGACTTCGCTCGACATGATAACTACCGACTGGGCATGACAAAAGCAGCTGACAAAATCATCGTCGCGCTGGATGTGCCGACAAAGGAAGAAGCGCTCAAGCTCGTAGAAAAGCTGCGAGATCAAATCTCGTTTTTCAAAATCGGGCTGCAACTTTACACCGCGGAAGGCCGCGGAATTGTGCGCGCAGTTTCCGCTACAGCCTCCAAGGTCTGGCTCGATCTCAAGCT
>QHOR01000356.1:1471-5855 GCA_003219395.1 Verrucomicrobiota bacterium
GTGACCGTTCTCACGAGCTCGACAGAAGAGACGCTGCGGGAAATTGGAATTCAGGGCCAAGTCGATGACCAGGTGTTGCGCCTGGCGAAATTAGGCATTGAGGCAGGAATTGATGGAGTTGTAGCCAGTTCGCACGAAATCAAACCTCTGCGTCGTGAATTCGGTAATAAGATCAAGATCGTTGTTCCAGGAATTCGACCGAGTTGGTCGCAGCCTGGCGATCAAAGGCGAACGATGACTCCATTCGAGGCGCTCGAAGCGGGGGCAGATTATCTTGTCATAGGTCGCCCGATTATCGCGGACGCGAATCCGCATCAGGCGACGAAAAGAATTCTGGAGGACATCGCGGGTTGAACAATAACTGTTGTAACGAGGGACTTGCGCCTGCCGAGCTTGCAAGGCGGCAACCGAAGCGGTCGCCTTACAATTCATCCGAGACACTTTTTACCGCCCTCGACGTTTATTATGATGACGTTCCGCACTCGGCCGGGCTGAACATGGCAGTTGATGAAGCGCTGCTCCAATACGCAACGCATCCAGTAATTCGCTTTTATCGTTGGCGCTTCCCTGCCCTCTCAATCGGGTATTTTGGTCGATTTGCTGATGTCGCCACGTACCAGATTGAGCGCGATTTGGTACGGCGATGGACTGGCGGCGGAATTGTGTTTCATGGGGAGGACCTCACATATTCGATCGTAATCCCGGCGAACAATGCGGCGTTTTTCGTAACATCAATATCAGTCTATGAAGAGATCCACCGCGCGCTGTGCGCTGCGTTGGCTGAAACCGGGCAATACGCGGTTGTAGCCCACAGCGATGACCCCGCCCGATTGAATGCGTCGGTTGGTGCGAGGAGAGCGGCCCTGAGCGATGCCGGCTACAATTGTTTCACGACTCCAGTACGTGCAGACCTGCTGATCAATGGCCGCAAAGTCGCAGGTGCAGCTCAACGTCGACAGCATCCAGGGGATCGACATTGGGAACGGTTTGGCCGAACGATTTGCGCAGGCTTTATCGGCGAGTTGCAGGGAGCATGAGGTCGATAACTGTGTTTTAAACCTAGCACGCGAACTCGCTCAAAAATACGAAAGCCAAAGCTGGCTGCGAAAACGCTGAATGAAGTTGAACGAATCGCCAACAATGTGGCGCATTTCGCCTGAAAATTTACGGTCGTGTTGCTTTGACAACACACAACTGACGCCGCTATTCTCGCCTCGTGGAACTCTTTGCGCGCTCAAGGCGGAGCCTGACTGGGACTGCGGCGGCCGCTTCTTCTGCCAAGTCGCTGGCGAGGTTGGCGAAGTTGGTTCAGCCGCATCTTGAACAAGTTGAGACACGCATTGCGCAACAGGCCACGGCTTTCGATCCGGCAATCGAAGGCTACGTCGTGTACGCAATCGGCAGCCGCGGAAAACGTTTGCGGCCGCTGCTGACGCTCCTGGCTGGCGGAGCAACCGGAGAAATCAACCCGGGCCATGTCGATCTTGCCGTCATTGTGGAACTCATCCACATCGCGACGTTGGTACACGACGACGTGATGGACGAGGCAGAACGGCGTCGCGCACAACCTACTGCGAACGCGCGTTGGGGAAATTCGCTGAGCGTTTTACTCGGCGATTGTCTATTTGCACATGCGCTTACCTTGTCGACAAGCTTTGAAAACGCGGCCATTGGTCGAGCAATCGCGCGTACCGCCACGACGGTTTGCTCCGGCGAAATGGTTCAGACGCAGCGCAAATTCGATCTCAACCTGGGCGTTCAGGATTATTTGCGGATTGTAGAGATGAAAACCGGATCGCTGTTCTCAGCAGCGGCGGAACTGGCCGCCGTGATCAGCGACGCAAAGCCCGACATGATCGAAAGGTTCAAGAATTTCGGATTTCAAATCGGAACCGCGTATCAGATTTACGACGATTGCGTCGATCTTGCTGGAAGCGAAACAGCAACTGGAAAGACTCTCGGGACCGACCTCCGCAAAGGAAAGTTCACGCTGCCAATTCTGATCTTCCTGCGCTCAGCATCGGAGTTCGAGCGGGAACGTTGTTGCCAGCTTGTGCTCGAAGAGCGAGTTGAAGAAATGATTGAGATCTTGAAGAATGGGGCGACCAACGGAGCACTAAATGAATCGATTGCTGCGGGCAGCGCGTTGATTCGCGAGGCGCAAACCGCATTGGATGGAATTGGGTCGAGTCCTTACGCCGATGCATTGTTCTGTCTCGGCGACGTGTTGTGCGAAATGTTCGATCAACTTCGCGTCTGATATCACGGCATTGACGCCGCTCGCCTCTAAATTCAATGGCGCAGCTGAAAATCCGCGAAATGCCGCAGGATGAGCGTCCGCGTGAAAAATTACTGGCTCGCGGTCCCGACGCGCTCACGAACCCGGAGTTGATCGCAATCCTCCTGCGCACCGGTCGGCGCGGAATGAATGCGATAGACGTCGCTCGCGAGCTTCTGGAAAAATACAAATCCTTTGCCGAATTGAGCCGTTGTTCTGTCAAGGAGCTTAGATCAATCAAAGGAATCGGTCCGGCAAAGGCACTGGAATTGGTGGCAGCCTTTAATCTCGGAAAACGTTTCGCGCAGGAACCATTATTTCAGCAAAAGCTCGATTCGCCTGAATTAATTCACGACTTGCTGGGTGGTGAAATGCGCATGCTCCGGACCGAGTCGCTCCGCGTTGTCTTGCTCGATACGCGTTATCGTTTGATGCGTGTCGAGTCGGTGTCGGTGGGAAGCATGAATGAGAGCATTGCGCACCCGCGCGAAATTTTTCGGCCCGCCATTACCTACTCGGCTTACGCAGTTATCGTCGTGCACAATCATCCATCAGGCGACGCGTCGCCGAGCCAGGTCGATCACAGTCTGACGAGGCGTTTGGCAGAAGCCGCCGAATTATTGCAAATCAAGTTGCTCGATCACATCATCATTGGCGCGCCTTCGGAAGCGAATCCCGGTTACTTCAGTTTCAAGGAAGCAGGCGTGTTGTAAAACGGAAACCCGAAACGAGATGGGCACTGTGAAAATTCATTCTACCGCTCTTGTTGATCCGGACGCGAAAATCGAAGCCAATGTCGAGATTGGGCCTTTTTCGATTGTTGGACCGCAGGCGGTGATCGGCGAGAGAACGATCCTGCAATCGCATGTCGTGATTGAAGGAGAAGTTCTAGTTGGCACAGGCAATCTGATCGGCCATGGTACAGTGATTGGTTCGCCACCACAGGATGTTTCCTTCTCGGCGCAACGAAAAACGAAGGTCGAGATCGGCAACAACAATGTCATTCGCGAATACTGCACTATTCATCGCGGGACCGCTGAGGGCAGCGCGACTAAAATCGGCGAAAAGAATTTTCTGATGGCTGGAGCGCACGTCGGTCACAATTGCCTCATCGGAAACAACGTCGTCATCGCGAATAATTGCCTGTTGGCCGGGTACGTGCGTGTGGACGACGGCGCTTTTCTCGGCGGCGGATCGACATTTCACCAGTTTATGCACATCGGCCGTCTGGTGATGGTTCAAGGAAGTTCAGCGTTCGGGAAGGATTTACCTCCGTTCGTCATCGCTGCAGAACGCAACTACGTCTTCGGAATAAACGTCATTGGCCTGCGTCGAGCAGGTTTTAACGCAAGAGATCGGGAACAAATCAAGGCAGCATTCAAACTCGTTTACCTGAGCGGACTGAATATTGCGCAGGCGTTGGAAAAGGCCGCGACCATGGAGTTTGATGGACCAGCACGCGAATTCCTGGACTTCGTTGCGAACGCGAAGAAACGCGGCATTTGCCCGGTTAAACGTGGGGCGACGTGTGGTGAGTAGGCCTAACGAGAATTAGAGGAAAACTCGTTATTAAAGACCAGATTTTTTCTACTTAGCAATCGGATTGAGTCCAATCAATGCCAGCATGCGACCGGTTTTCCCCTTTTCTGCGCGATACGAGTAGTACCGATCGAGGTGGCAAGCAGTGCAGATGCCGGCGTCGTAAATTTCTTTTATGCCAAGCGAGCGGCATTGTCGGAGAATATCCGCGGCGAAATCCACTTCGTAATGTGGTGGGCGAATACAGGGGCTGAGTTGCACGATCAAGTTCGTGGGATCGGATCCGAACCGATCACTCATTTGGGCGATTGCGTTCGACACGACGCCCAGTTCGGTGCCTTTGCGACCGGAATGAACCAGACCGACTACTGGCGTTTTCAAATCGATGATGTAAACCGCACAACAGTCGGCAACGTAGACGCCCAGCATAACGCCCCGCTGATTTGTGATGATTCCATCGCAGCCTGAAAATTTATGGTCCGCACAGCCTGGGCTATCGACAATCATTACGTTATTTCCGTGGATTTGTTGCGCAGTGAATAGCGGCCAGTCCCCGACGCCGATTGC
>QHOR01000357.1:0-1403 GCA_003219395.1 Verrucomicrobiota bacterium
ATGAGGCCAAGGAAGGATGGCGGTGGTCAACGGGGATTTGGGATGCTCGAAGTCCTAATCGTCGTAGCTATCCTGACGATCGTTTCCGTAGTCGCGGTGATCGGCATCAGAAAGTCGAGTGGCAATTTAGGACTTCAAAACTCCATGCGTCTGCTTGCTGGAAACATTGAAAGGGCGCGCCTCGATGCAGTTCGCCGGCACGGAACATCTTCAGTACAGTTAACGAGCGCTTCAACTTACAGCGTCACAATGGATTTTGATGGGAACGGGACAACAACTACCCGTAACTTTGCGTTTGAGCGTGGCGTCGCTCTTCCTCCTGGCTCACCACTCCCGCCGGCAATAAGTTTCAACTGGCGTGGACGCACTTCTGCCTGCACCAACACCTTCGCTTTCTTTAACACCAGTGGCGAACAGTCCTGGGTTGATGTTTCTGATGCGGGCGAGTGAGCTCGAGTTCCGACATCGCTTCCGGAACCGTGGTGTCCGGAAGCACGGTCCACAATAACGCCGTCGATTGCTCAGAAAGCACCTCCGGATCAGGAGGCCCTCCTATCAGTGGCGGCGGAACCCCCGGTTGTCCAACCTGGTCCGTTAGTCCATCGTCTCTGTCAATAAAAAAGAATGGCGCAACCACTGGCACGATCACAGTTAATGTTGGCAGCTCGGCTGTTGTGTCTGCTTCGGTTCCGATTAATCTACGAATAACGCCAGCGTCACAAACTATCGGAGGGGGCAGCTCTTCAACTTTTTCCGTTGCTTCGCTCAATAATACACGCGGCACGTTTGCTGTTTCCTTCAGTTTGCCGTGCAGCTCTCCACAGGTAATAGTGAAAGTGACTAACTAACAGGGAGCAGCATGCAAACAATGACGAACATGAAAAGGCGCCGGCACGCGCAAACGCATATCGAAGGGCGCACCATAAGAAATATCCACGGCGAGCAGGGCTTCACTTTGCTCGAAACTACGATTGCACTACTTGTAATGTTGGTGGGTGCTCTGGCTATCGGTTCGCTTTTCGTGCTCGCCACTAACTATAACTCTGATGCCGGAGGTCGGTCGATTGCTCTCGCGGTCGCCCAGCAGCAAATGGAAGAATTGCGTAAAACTCCCAGCACAGACGCCAGTCTAAATGCCGGCTCCAGAACCACAACGTTCACCAGCGGGAATCGCCAATACTCAATCGTTACCACCATCTGTTCAACCTCTGACTGCGGAGGATCGGCCGCATTGAAAATCATCACGATCCAGGTTTCTCCCCAAACAGGAAGCAGGCCGTGGGCGCGCGGCCCCGTGACGGTCATCTCGCAACGGGCGACGCCAGTGTTAGGAGCGTATCTGCAATGATCTTTACCAGTGAATCCGAAGAAAGCGCTTTGATTATGCAGAAACAAGAATCCCA
>QHOR01000357.1:1483-2014 GCA_003219395.1 Verrucomicrobiota bacterium
GGCACTGGCTGATGCGCAGCGCGGCCTTAATCTTATGTCCCGCGAAATTGCTAATTCAGGTTACGCGCTAACAGATAATGGAATCGTGGCGTCCGACTCCGGACTAACCTCAATTCGAATTCGTGGCAACCTTAACGCCTCAGCGAAAGAAACCACCAGCAATACCACCTCAGATCGAGACGAAGACGTAAAATACTTCCTCTACACAGACGGTGGAAGTAGTTATATAGTGCGTCTCGATGTAAATGTGGGCGCCCAGGAAATGGTCCTCGCCAATAGAGTCGACTCCCTGAAAATTCGCTATTACGCCGACAAAGTCTTTTACACGGCCGGTATCTGCGACATCGGCGGAGTGCGAGATGCTGCCGGAAATACTGTGAATGAGGCGGCGAAAAGCAGCGCAAAATACGTAGTGATTTCGGTATGCGTAACGCTTCCCGCAGTTGGAACTCCCGGCTCACCTGGATACGAACCGGCTTCGAGCGTGCAGTTGATATCCGATACGTCGCTGCGCAATGCTGATCTTGTGAA
>QHOR01000357.1:2042-4028 GCA_003219395.1 Verrucomicrobiota bacterium
GAATTGAGTTCATCGCATATGACGCCTAAACAAGAAAAATCGTTTCACGCAGATGAGCGCGGCGCGGCGCTGATTACCATGCTGCTTATCAGTTTATTACTCCTAACGGCTGGGGGCGCGTTAATAGCAACCACTACGATGTCGGCGGTGAACAGCGTGGACTCCTCCGCAGAGACTCAGGCATATTACGCAGCCGAGGCCGGTAACCAGGCAGTCTTGAACCTACTTCGGGGCAACGCGGCTCCCAGTCCATTATTCGTGACCAATCCCAGCGGAGGTGTGGCCGAGGAAAACAAAATAAACTTTCGCCGGGCGGTTACCCTCTCGACTTCCAATCTTTCGTCCGATCCTTTAACAACTGATTTTCCAGCGCGCCTCTCACGATGGCTCGGCTACAACTACACGTCCGCGGGCAGCGCATATGCGGACAGAGTAGCTCTCACTGCGAATTACACTCCGGTTACCGGAATGGCTTTCAATGCAACGTTGAGTGATCCGGACAATTCTGCCCAGGTAACATTTTCGACCTCTGGTATCTTGACTACCTGGGCATCGAATACGCATCAGTATGGCCTGGCGAATAATAGATTTACTTTGACTTACCAAGCTCAGTCATCGACATCGATCTCGAATACGGGTACGAGTACATTTGGATTATTCACGCTGAGTTCTTTGGGCACCGGATGCAACAGCGGCGGATGCTCGCTGACCAATGAGCCTTTTACTTTGACCGTTACCCAAACAACTCCCTGGCCGGTAACCGTCACGCTTAATTGCACCCTCTCCGGAACTTTTACCAGCAGCTCCAGCTTTGTGAGCGTTACCTTCCCCACACAGACGAATAGTTTGCAGGGAGCCGAGTACGTTCGCTCAGCGAATCCCGTAAACACCAATAGCTCTACACCTATCTCGGTAACCATCACCGCTCCGGATCCAAATCGTCTCGTCGCCACCATCAACGGCTTTGGCCCGCGCTCGGCAAAAAAACAGATGCAGATGCTGTTGAGTCGATTTGCTTTTGATTTCAGCGCACCCAGCACGATTACGCTGCGCAGTGCCGATGACAACTCCCTGGCCACGTTCAACGCCGGAAGTAGCGCTCAGTATCAGTATTCCGGTTTTGACCACGCAGGCGGCCCGAATCTTTCGGCATTTGGGGTCACGAGTACACCTGATTACCTCTATCTTACAGGTCTGACGCTTCCCGCGGGTCAGGTTGCCGGCAGTCCTTCTCCCATCCAGCAAGTCCCAATTGCTAATCTCCCCAGCTGGTTACAAACCGCGGACGCTGCTCGGGCGTTCGTTGATCAAATGCGCAGTAGTGCTCAAAATGAAAACCGTTACTTCACACCTGCGAGCCCACCTCCCGACTTTGGAACTACATCGCACCCGGTGCTCACGTTTGTGGACGGTGATATTGACCTTCCGCCGGCAGGCGGATCTGGTCTGCTAATCGTTACTGGTATCTTCAGTCTAAGAGGAAGCTCGGACTTTAAGGGAGTGGTGCTGGTACTCGGCGCAGGTCAATTGCTTCGCGATGGTGGCGGAAATGGCAACAGTCTCGGGGCCGCCGCAATCGCCCGTTTTGGCTCAAGCGGGAATTTTCTCGCACCGACCTTCATTAGTAGCGGGAGCGGAACATCGTCGATTCAGTATGACTCGGATTGGGTGCGAAAAACTCTTGCCTCGGCTGGTCCTCGCGTAATGGCTGTGAGTGAATTCTGATTGTTTGCAGCCAGGCTCGGCAATCTCATAAAACAAAACTGCCTCTAAGGATGCGGCTCCTAAGAGGAATTCCTTCAACGCGGAAAATCAATGCTCGGACCTAAAATATTAGAAAAATTCCGATGGCAGTCCGCACGCTCCGATGACGCGTCGCAAGTTATCATCGATCAAGATGCTCAGGCACATTACGAGAAGGCTATGAATTTGGCCGAGCTGGGATTCCATACCCAGGCGCGTGAAGAATTCAAACAAGCGATCGCC
>QHOR01000357.1:4098-4509 GCA_003219395.1 Verrucomicrobiota bacterium
GACAAAGCAATAAGAGCTTATCAGGACGCCATCCGAATCCGTCCGGACTATTGCGAAGCCTTCAATGAGCTGGGTGTAATTTATGACTGCAAGGGGAACTTTCTGGAGGCCATCAAGGTCTACATGAGGGCTTTGCGCCTGCAGTCCAACTCGATAGAGGTGTTGAATAATTTAGGCGTCGCCTACTTCAACATCGGAAGCTACCCCGAGGCAATGAAAGCGTTCAACCAGGTAGTGCAGCTAAAGCCCGATGATGCGCAAGCACATTTCGGTTTGGCGCAGGTTCACATTGACCTCAAGGACAAAGAGTCAGCTCTGAAAGAACATGAGATCTTGAGTACCCTGGGGCACACGGAACTCGCCTCCCGGTTGTTGGATCAAATTCACAGGCAGTTCTGAACGCTTTTTCGT
>QHOR01000060.1:0-2477 GCA_003219395.1 Verrucomicrobiota bacterium
TCATCAATAAAAAGAAACGGCATAAAGCCCTCGCTGCGTTTTTCGCGAGCAGTGGCAAAAATCTCGCGCACCATGCGCTCCGATTCGCCGACCCACATGTTCAGAATCTCAGGCCCCTTGACGTGCATGAAATATTCCTGCATCTCGGCGCCCGTTTTTTCGCGAAGCTGCTTGGTTAAATTATAAGCAGTCGCCTTGCCGATCAGCGTCTTCCCACAACCCGGAGGACCGTAAAGCAGAAAACCTTTCGGGGTAGCGTGTTGAAATTTCTGAAAAAGATCGGCATGTAAAAGCGGGAGCTCGATCGCGTCCTTGATCGCCTGCAGCGCGGTCTCCTGGCCGCCAACTTTTTCCCACGGCAACTCCGGCACATTGTCGAGAAAATGCTCGTGAGATTTGGGGCTCGACAGCATTTCCAACGCCATTCGATAATTTGAATCAACGCGAACGTCGTCGCCCGATTTCAAAGTGGAGCCGGCAAGGTCGGCAGAACGTTGCAATACCATCGATTGCAAGCCGTGCTCTGAACCGACTCGCAGTCGGTCTTTGCCGAGAACCTCGGTGACTTTTGTCACCGGGCCCGCCGTTTCAAAGCCGAGATCGCCAACGATGACGAACGCTTCGTTCACCAGGACGCGTGTTCCTTTTTTGAGTTTCGCAAAGGGGATACGGGGGTCGACGTTGCAGTAATAATCGGCACCGCCCACGACGATGTGTGCCGTATCCTTTGAAGTGGCGCCGAGAAATGTGCCGATCCGATTTGCAGGCGAAGTCACTTTTTTGACGACTTCTTCCAGCTTCTCTATCATTCGGCGCGCTTCGACCATCGTCTCCTGCTGGTCGAAAATCTGCGGGCGCAGTTCCAACAGGTCGCGTCGCACGGGATCGCCCGGTGGCAATGAGGCGATCAGTTGATCAAATGATTCGAGGAGATTGTCCGGACCCGAGTCCCCGACCTCGCCCTGAAGTCCCTCGCTGCGCTCGTCACTCATTTATGGTTTGGGTCAATCCGCCGAACCGTGTCTCATTATAGCGTTATCAGCCGCATTCGCAATGTTCAGTCACGAAATCTTTCGGAGGTTCGACGCTGCAACGTACAAAATGTTCAACCATGATGTCGATTTGGTGTTGCGCAAAGATCTCTTCTCTCTCTTGCTCGTGCCGTTGATTCTACTCTTATTTGAAACAAAATAGTAAGAGCAAGAGTAAGAGAGGAACAGTTGCGACTGAAGAAAGCTGCCTCTACAGTTTCTCCTTTCGCGAGGAGTCTTAGCTCAATTGGTTAGAGCGCCGCCCTGTCACGGCGGAGGTTGCGGGTTCGAGCCCCGTAGACTCCGAATTTCGAACTCATCTGCGCATGATGTGGATGGCAAGGATCCGAGTCTGGTGACGCGCCAGCAGGTAATCGATGAAATCACCGATGATCGAGTTGGGCTTGTTGCCGAGCTTTGTCACTACCCGACAGATGAGCGTGCTGCTGCGCGCATGCCACTCCAGATTAATTGCTCCGTGAACATCTCGAGCGCTGTGTATCTTAGCCCAGCCGTGCGGACGACTCGGCTGCTTGTGCCAGACTTTGATGAAACCGAATTTTTTCTCCAGTTGCGGATCGCTCATGATTTTGTTCCGTAACGATCCGCGGCCGGTCGCGATTACCTGAATCACCGTCTGCACGCGCACCTAGATTCAGCAGGAACCTGCAGCTTTGGCAATACTTGTTTAAAGAATCTGCTGAACCGCATTGCATTAATGGAATGTTCGATCGAAAGCGCGTGATTTCTCATTCGTTCTAGCGAAACGCGTGAACGAAGCTCGATCAACCTGCGAAGCCCGGGAATTTTCGCAGCTTCGTTCGAAAATGATGTTACCCGGGGGTCGTTAGGCCACTGCGCTACTGCTGCGGCCAAGGCTGCGTGGCAGAGTTACCGCTCGGGCGCAGGCAGGATTCTCTACATGATCATACCAGGGATCGGTACATCAGGTAAACGTCGACGTATCCTTTTTTGGGATGACGAAACGCATGTGGCAAAGTGCCGACAATTTTGAAACCGAGCTGCTTCCACAAACGAATCGCGGATTTGTTAGTCGAAACAACGAAATTGAACTGCATGGCGCGAAAACCGAGGCGCTGTGCTTCGCTCAGGCAATGGTGGCCCATTTCGCGCCCAATTCCTTGAGCACGCACATCCGGAGCGACCATGAAAGCCGCATTTGCGACGTGCGATCCGCCTCCCGATTGGTTGGGCCGGAGAATGTACGTGCCGACAATATGTCCGCTGCTTTCTGCAACGTAAGTTCGTGTACCCGCCTCGAACCAATATTCCAGTGCGTCCGGGCGCGACATCCCAGGGTCGAGAGCATAAGTGTCCCCTGGGGTTACCACTTCGCGAAAAATATCCCAGATCGCATCCCGGTCCGCCGCGGTTGCAGGGCGTATTTGGACCATGATCTCCATTCCTTACCACCCCTCGCGCCTG
>QHOR01000060.1:2497-9701 GCA_003219395.1 Verrucomicrobiota bacterium
TAAATAGGTTGACTCGAAAATTCAGAGGCGTGTTTTCGAATCTCACCTTGTTTGAAATGTAACCGGAACGGTCGCGCCCCATTCCTGGCCCGGGGCGGACTTCCACTGTCGCAGCGTGCTGAGTGCAGCTTGATCGAGGACACTGTTTCCAGTCGATTGGACAACTTGGACGTTGGTGACGTTTCCCCTGGCATTGAAGTTTAGCCGGAAACGACCCGACCACGTCGCGCCGGGACGAGAACGTACCTCAGAAGGAAACGGCGGCGCCGGCGCATAAATTAGTCGCGGTTTCGGCGTCGGGCGCGGTGACGATGTAGGTGTAGGTGTAACTGTGGCTCGAACAGTTTCCGGCCACCGAGGTTTTGCGTCCGATGCGATTTTAGCCAGCAACGAGGCCACGGCGTTCGAAGGCCGAACAATCGCTTTCTCACCAGGCGCTATCACCACCCCGACAACTTCGCCACCCGCATCCACGACCGGCAATCCGGCCGAATCGGGCGGCAGCGTTGCGGCGATTTCCAAGCGATCCGGTTGCTGCGTTGAGACAGTTGTTTCGCGGGCGGATTCGGTGGCGCCTGCCAGTGCGCTTCCAACTACCCCCACCCGCGTACCCGTTTTCACGTCTGGATTTTTATTCAACGTCAGAAATGGCACGCGCTTCTCATCGGCTTGAAGAACGGCCAGGTCGAGCGCCGTGGAAGCTCCAAGCAGACCGGTGACATTGTAAATGTCGCCGTTTGCCATCTTCGCTACGGCATTGACACCATTCTCAAGTCCACGTGCGATCGTAACAAATCTGCCATCGCCTGAAATGAAAAAAGCAGTCTGCGTCCGGAGCAATTTGCCCGAAGAATCAAACACCGTGATCCAAAACACTGCGGGGCGGACATTGTTCTCCAATCGCGCCAAATCGAGCGTCGGTCGCTGCGTGGTCTGCGACTGCGGCGTCCGGCTTAACGAGGTCGATGGACCCGAAGATTGGGCCGGAGCGAACACTCCGGGCGATGAAGAAGGCTGGGCCGCTGGGGATTCACCTGTTATTTGACCGTTTGATTTTTGCCCGCACCCTGCGGTCGCAAAGAGAGTCACGCAAAGCGAGCATTCAAGGATAAGCCGGAGAAGTCTCATCGGGCGCTACGCCCATAGTGTGGAACACAGAGCGTCGTCCAAATCAAGCCGACAAAACTCGAAGGCGGTGAAAACAACGCGACCGATCTTACCAAGTTAGCGAATTTGAGGATCGACCGAGATCGACGCCGCAAAAGTAATGAACGCAGCCGTGTGTTTTTGGGCTGCCTTTTCCCGGTCAGTACAGCTTATACGTAGCGGACGTCAGCTTCCTTATCGTCAATATCGGTTCCGAAATTCACGACACCGCCTTTACTGAGGCATTTGCCCGCGGTCGGGCTGCACTGCAGTAGCAAAGCAAAACCAGCGCAGCGAGAATCGCCAGATCTAGCGCCAGGTGCGCCGGAAAACTCCAATTCTGGCTGGCATGACCGAAACATCCGCAGGTGATGTCAAGACCGCGAATTTTTGCCGCGATCGTGGCGATGAGGAAGACCACAACGAGAGCAGTTAAAATGGACAATGCGCCACGATAGAAGAAACGAAAAATTAGAGCCAAGCCGCAAACAATTTCCAACCACGGCAAATAAAACGCCAGCCCCACGCTGACGACCCAGGGTAGAATTTTGTAGTGATCGATATCATGCGCAAACTGGACCGGGTCGAGTACTTTCAGCGCGCCGGCGTAAATGAAAATTGCGGCGATGATAAAATCGACAACCCGCCCGACGAAGTTGCGAAATGAAAAGCGCATCTTCAAGCAACCAAAAGCCCAACATGCAATTGCGCAGTGAAACGATGAAACTGCGCAGCGGCGAAACGGAGAAACAGGAACTTCGCCGATTCGTCCACTCGCCGATTCGCCGATTCCGTCCGTTTAAATCGCACGTTCGGCGTTTTCTTCATCTGTTTTTCTTCACCCACGCTTCCCAACCGCCCTGGAGCACAAACACCTCCGGAAGCTGCGCTTCCTTCCGCAGCCGTTCGCCTACCTCGCGCGCCAGATCGCAGCTTTGCGCGCTGCAATAAACAACGACCTTTTTTCCAGGTGACCACGCTGCCAGGAACTGCGGCAGCAACTCATTCCAATGATCTTCATTCAAGGATATCGCTCCAGGCACGTGATCACGAGCAAACTCGTCATCCGGGCGGGCGTCGATCCAGATGGTGCTATCACCCCACGCCCGCGCCTGATCGACGCTCACCATTTCCGAAGGCGGAATCGGTGATTGCCACGAGACCTTGTCGCGAAAATAAATCGCTTGCCCTATACCCGGAACAAGTGAGAACGCGGCAAGAATAAGCGCCTGGCGCGCCAGTAAAAATTTCAATGTGTTTGACCAGTCGGCGCGGATGGGCGAGCTGGGGGAGTCGAACCGCCCGGCGGAACCGGAGCTTTCTGAATACTCGGCGCACCCGGAGCAACGGGCGCACCCGGAGCAGTGGTGATACGGGCGGTGGCGTAAAATGTCTTGGGCGAATTCTCGGATTGGATGGTCAATGTCGACGCAATAGGACGGTTCGTGTCACTCGGTTTGATGTCAATTTTGAACTGTCCTTCGCCGGTTTCCTGGACTTTGGGCTGAAAATCCGGACTCGATGAAGTGACCTTGATATGTTTCACAGTAAAATCCTTCCCGGCGCGGACCGTGATCGTCTTCGGATCCGGCTTTTCGCCTTGTTTCCAATACACAAACGTCGGACTGATCTCTAATTCCTGCGGGATAATAGCCTTGAGAGTCAGGACCGTTTTCTGATTCACGGCCTCGTCAGTTTCTACCGTCACCGTTTTGACCTGAGTACCTGTCCTATCGCCAATGTTAAACGTGGCCGTAATCTCGCCTGTTTCCCCGGGCCCAACCTGATCCTTTTGCGATTGCGCAGCCGTGCAGCCGCACGAGGCGTGGACCGACTTAAAATGAACGGGGGTCTTGCCGGCGTTTTGATATTTGAAGTGGCCGATCGCCTGTTTGTCACCACGTGCCGGGTGCAGCTCAACGGCGGTTTGCTCCCATTTCAATTCGGCCCGCGCTGCCAGGCAAAAAATAAACGATAATGTAAAAGTAAGAATGTGGGTTTTCATTTTTTAGGATAGAAGCGCGTAATATAATCAGAGACGGCTTCGCGCCAAGTGCGAGGTGATACCCCAGTCAATTTCGTGTATTTCGAGGTGGAAAGCACAGAATAAACCGGCCGACGAGCGATCCAGTTGGCCATGTCTCGTAATTTCGTCTCGCCAATCGTTTTTGCTTTGAGAGGGAAGCCGGCATCACGGCAACAATCCACCGCCCATTGCGCGTATTGCTGCCAGCTGCATTGTCCTGCATTGGCAAAGTGCAAGATCCCTCCCGAAACGTTTTCGTCAAAGAACCGCGGTAGCATCGCAGCAATATCCAGTGTGTATGTAGGTGTCGAATGTTTGTCCGCGACGGCATCGACTTCTTGATTTTCCTGCGCTTGTTGGATCATTGCATCGATAAAACTCGGACGATCGGGTCCAAAGACCCAGGAGACACGCACCACCAGATTCTGGCGCTTCGCAGCCAGAACATTATTTTCTCCCGCCAGCTTCGACTCACCGTACACGCTGATCGGACAGGCTTGATCTTCTTCCGTGTAGGGCTCGTGTTTATCTCCGTCGAACACATAATCGGTGCTGAAGTGAATCAGTCTGGCATTCTTCTCCTCGCAAATCTCGGTAAGAACATGTGGCGCCTGTGCGTTGATGAGAAAGGCGCGATCGGGTTCCGTTTCGCAAAGGTCGACTTTGGTGAAACCCGCTGCGTTGATTAGAATATTAAAGCTGGTGTTCCGCAGTTTCTCGCGGACGGCACCGAAATCCGAGAGATCGAGTTGCGTGTGATTAAAACCGGCGACGTCGAATTTGCTGCGATATTCGCGTAGCAGCGCTGCGCCAAGTCGTCCGCCTGCGCCAAGAACTAACAGTTTCATTTGCGATGCCGACATTCGCGCAGCTTACACGCCCTCCACCCTGAAGTTCGAGAGGCGCGCCACCGGGTGTCGATGTGAGGTAATAATAAGTTCCTTACCTTATTTCACGGCTGCGAGATGCCCGCTGAGATTACTCCTTAACGTGGCGACGCTTACAGATTCCATGGACACACTGTGGCCCCGGCGAGGCGATGTTGCACTCAATTCTCGATACTCAGTATCTTCCAGCGCGTTCGAGTAATGGCTGCCACCACGCAGAGTTTTCGATATACCACTGGATGGTTTCATCGAGGCCTTCCTTGAAATTATGGCGCGGTTTCCAGTTCAACTGGCGTAGCGCAAACGACGAGTCAATCGCGTACCGCCGGTCGTGGCCGAGTCTATCCGTTACAAAACAAATCAGGCTGTGTGGCTTTCCAAGTTTATCCAGAATCATTCTTACAAGCTCGATGTTCACCATCTCTCCGTCGCCACCAAAATTGTAAGTCTGTCCCGGTTTCCCTTCGAAAAGGGCGGCCACGATGGCGGCGCAATGATCCGTGACATGAATCCAGTCGCGCACATTCAGTCCGTCACCGTAAACCGGCAGTGGTTCGTCACGGAGCGCCTTGATGATCATGAGCGGAATGAGTTTTTCGGGAAACTGGTATGGTCCGTAGTTGTTCGAACAGCGGGTCACCAGCACTTCCTGCCCATACGTCTTGAAACAGGCAAGCGCGAGAAGATCGGCACCGGCTTTACTTGCCGAATAGGGCGAACTGGGGTCAAGGCGCGATTCCTCGGTGAATTTGCCGCCAGGGCCGAGCGAGCCATAAACTTCGTCGGTCGAGATCTGGATGAAGCGCTGGACACCGTGGCGGCGTGCGCAATCGAGCAGGACGCTTGTGCCGATCACATTGGTGTGAATGAAGTTGAGCGGATCGTTGATGCTGCGGTCGACATGCGATTCAGCCGCGAAATTGATGACCGCATAGAATTGATGCTCGGTCATCAGCGCATCCATTTGATCGGCGTTCGCGATATCGGCTTTGAAAAACTCGTAGCGTTCGCCATGTTCTTCGACCACGCCATCCAGATTGGCGAGGTTGCCCGCGTAAGTGAGGACATCAACGTTGGTCACGTACGTAGGCTTGTAATGTTGTAAAATATACCGAATAAAATTGCTCCCGATGAATCCACAGCCACCGGTTACAAGGATGCGCATGGCAGCGCGTACTAGCAGCGCTGAACCCACCGCGCCAGCAGAATATTCACGCGGGGTCGCGGGTCTGCGCGGTCATCTGGAAGCGTGGAAAGCCGGGCTGGCAGAGACCGGCTGGGCTCCCTGGTTGATCTTGGCGCTGGCAGCATTCCTGCGTCTTTTTCTGCTCGGCATCAAGCCGCCACATTTCGACGAAGGAATCAATGGCTGGTTTGTGGACCAGGTGATGCACAACGGATTTTACAGATATGATCCGACGAATTACCACGGGCCCCTGCACTTTTACGTCTTGCTGCTATCAGAAAGTTTGCTTGGCCGGAATCTTTGGGCACTGCGGTTGCCTGTTGTGCTGGTGAGCATTGGTTGCGTTTGGCTGGCTTTAAAGTTCGAACCATTCGTCGGACGAAACGCAAGCCGCATAGCAGCTTTGGCCATGGCGGTTTCCCCTGGATTTGTTTTCTACGGGCGATACGCGATCCACGAAGTGTGGCTGCAATTCTTCTCGATGATGTTCATCCTGGGACTGCTCGGTCTGTGGAAATCAGGAAGGGTCAATTACCTGTGGTATGCGGGGATGGGAGCGGCCGGCATGATTTTGACCAAAGAAACCTACGCCATTCATGTCGCCTGCGCCGTGATCGCCATTCCAGTTTTGATGGTTTCCTGTGCCCTAAACCGCGTTCCCGAGTCCAGGCCAGCGAAGCAAACCTGGAGCTACATCGATCTTGCCATGGTCCTCGGCCTGGGCGCAGCTGCGATTGTCGTTTTTTACTCAGGATTTTTTCTCAATTGGAATGGCGTCAAAGGTCTGTATCAAGCATTCAAAGCCTGGACCGAGACCGGCTCCGCGGGTCACGGCCATGAAAAACCGTGGGATTATTGGTTGAAACTGATGGGGCCGTCGTTGGAACGCGGTCGCGCTGACTTTCTCGGCTACGAACTGCCAATGCTGATCGGATTAATTCTCTGTGTATTTTGCCAAAAATTTAAGAATCTCAGTCTCCGGTATCTGGCGATCTACGGAGTGGGCACGTTGTTTGTGTACAGCTACGTCAAATACAAAACGCCGTGGTGCATCATCAGTTTTGGGTGGCCCTTCCTGTTCATCTTCGGTGGGGCGGTTCTGCTGGTTCGTCCAAAACATCTGCGGATCGCGTATCGCGCCATAGGCGTGGTGGTGTGCATTTCGCTCGGTTCTAGCATCTGGTTAAACTACTTCCGCTGCAGCTCGCCTGATGAGCCTTACGCGTACGTCCAGACGTACAACGACATCTTTAAGCTGACCAACCCGCTTCTTACATTGGCAAAACGAAATCCAGTCTATTATCACCTGACTGGCCACCTCATTCGCTCGAGCACTTATCCGCTTCCCTGGATGCTCGGAGACTTCGATCGAGTCGGCTACTATGAGGGAGGAAACATGCCAGCGAACCTTGACGGCGATTTTCTCCTCGTGCAGCAAGACAAAATCAAACAGGTCGAATCGAAATTGAAAGGAACGTATTACACCGACACGTCGAAGGTTTATTTCAAGGCCGACGTCTTCAAAGGATTTTTTCCGGGCAAAGCGCCGGATTTTGCAGGGAAGCCCCCTGCTGCTATGCCTACAGTCACGCCAGGACCAGGTTAGAGGACGCTCATTTGGATGAAGTGGCTTTCTGCAGGTCTAACTTTTATCAATTTGTCCGTGGTTTGCGGCGTCCTTCTGGGAATGGCCGGCCGTGGTCTGACTGGATTGAGCGCGGTTCTCGCGTTGTTATGCGGTTTTGCTTTTGCCGTGGCCGCCTGGCTGGGAACTTCTGATCCGGCTAAGGTGGCCATTTCCGGGGCAAGCCATTCCAAACCTGTTTGGCGTTACAGAAAAATCTGGTTTTGGTTAATGGCGGGATTTTTTGCTCTGTTTGCGGTGCGATCGTTTTGCTGGCTGCTCTACATCGACGGCAGCGACTTGAAAATTCAATCGCCCAATAACCTGGGAGACCT